>CAYSWE010000090.1:0-12456 GCA_964434515.1 uncultured Phycisphaerales bacterium
AACGCGCAATCGAAGACAACCTGGACATCGCGGACATCCTCGCGACGAAGGTCGCCGCGTTCCCAACCGAGCGCATGGAGCAGCTGGTTCTCGAGGTCGCCCGGCGCGAGCTGCGCGCGATTGAGCTGTGGGGCGCCGTGCTCGGCGCCGCGATCGGCGTGATTCAGATCGCCCTGGTCCGGTTCCTCGGATAGAGGTCGGATGCAGGACTCTCCAACAGTCTTCGCGGCCGGCGTGATTCTGTTCCGGCGCGACGACGATCGGGATCGTTTCCTGCTGCTCGAAAGCGCTCGGCACGGAACCTGGGGGTTTCCAAAGGGCCATCTGGAGCCGGGCGAGACACTCGAGCAGTGCGCCGCCCGCGAGGTCCAGGAGGAAACCGGCGGCCTGCGCTATGACCTGGTCCCCGAGTTTCGGGAGGTCACCCGCTACGTGGTTGCCGCGCACGACGGAAGCCAGCACAACAAGGAAGTCACGTATTTTCTGGCCAGGGTCGTTTCCGGCGAGCTGGCGATCTCCAAGGAGCACCGACAGGGACGCTGGGTCGATGCCGCCGGGGCTCTCGAGCTGTTGCAGCACGAGGACAGCCGGCGACTCTTGCGTCTTGCCACGCATCGGCTCGGGAGCCCTGGCTAGCGGCAAGCGTTACCCTTGACCACGTGCTGTCCTATCGACCTGTTCCCGGTCCCGTTCGAGCCGACGATGATTCCGATCCTTCTTGCCATTCTCCCGATCTTCCAGCAGGGCGTCGCGCCGGCGCAGGCCAAGCCAAAGAAGCCGTTCTCGGGGCCGTTCCAGTTCGCGAACCCCGTGGACGACCGCAAGCTCGAGGGCGAGATGGCCAAGATCGCGTCTGCCAGCGAGCATGTTCGCGACCGATATACGCGAGCGGTCGAGAAGGATGTCGACGAATCGGGTCGGCCGCTGTCGCAAACAGCCTTCTACATCAAGCTGCGCGACCAGCTCATCGAGCTGCTCGATCGCAAGGGCGGACACCTGCGGTGGCTCATTCAGAACAACAAGAGCGCGACGCTGCGCCGCGCGTGCTACTTCGGTTCGCTGTTCGTTCCCAACGTGCAGGACGCCATGCATCTGCTGCGCTACATCCCGTACGAACCGGTCAAGTCCGTACGCCAGACGGCGATCGCGCAGGCGCTGCCCTTCCTGCGCATGCAGCTTGGGCTTCGCTCGGCGCCGGGCAGCAAGGCGGCGTTTGCGCTGAGCTTCGACATGATCCCGTGGGTCGACCTGACACGGTCCCCGCATGCGAGCGATCGAGTCCTAGCGTTCCGCGTCCTCACGGTCCTCGCCAACGCGCGGCCGCGCATGGGGGTCGAGGCGCTCGGGAAAATGCGCAAGTGGACGCCCAGCCTGCTCAACTCCAAGCACGACGGCATCGCGACCGCCATCCGTGCGTTCATCCAGACGGTCGAACCGGAGGCCCGCATGCCCAAGGAGCGTGGCGACGCTGCGATCGCGTACTGGCGTCGTGTGATGGACAAGCTCTTCCCGGCGATCAACATCGACGGCGGCATCGGCGTGCTCTACCTCGGTGAAGAGCTCGATGCCGTTGTTGCCAAGGCGGTCCCGCTGCTGCGTCACGCCAAACTGGGCAAAGCGGTGAGTCTCTCGCTGCCGGGCAAGTTCGGCATGCAGCATCGAGCGGGCGTGAAGCTCGCGGCGCTGCCCGATCCGCTCAATAAGCTCGGACTCGCCACCGGCGACACGATCACGAGCATCAATGGGACACCGGTTCCAAGCTGCGCGGATCTGCTCGATGCGATCCAGCAAATCCTCGACGCCAAGGGCAGGGTCTTCACGGTCGAGTGGCTCGATGCCAAGAAGGTCGCCCGCGCTCGCCGCTACGAAATCCGCTCGCGCGACGACGGTTAGTGACCGACCACGCGCAGCACGGGGTATTCGGTCTCCTTCTTCCCGGCGTCGTAGGCGTCATCGAAGAAGTTCCATGTCGACAGCGAGTCCTCGCTCTGCGCCTCCAGAAGCTGGGCCGCGAGGCGTGCCAACCGCTGCTTGGCTGGGACCCAGATCGCGCCGGCCGGTAGCGTTCGTTTGGCGGGTTTCCATGCACCCTCGAGGGTCACCTCGTGGTGCTTCTGGAACGGTCGCGCGGAGCGCTTGACTGTTCCGTGGAACACCTGGCAGGAGACCTCCGTTGGCGCCGTCAGGGTCTTGAATCGAATCCCGTGCATCCGTAGCCGAGCGACCACGGCGTCGCTGGGCTTGACGATCACCCAGGCGCGCGGCGCCGCGACGAACTCCTTGGCGACGAACGCCACCTGCACGGGCATCTTCGTAGCGTGGGACTCCGAGCTTGCGATGCGGCGCGTGCCCAGCCCTTCGATCTTCTGTTCGGAGACGCTTCCAACGAGCACTTCGTCCTCGTGCGGATCCTCGAGAACGCTGGCGTAGCCAAAAGCGGGCGGATGTTCCACTGCCGTGGTGTCGGCCTCCGCGCACAGGTCGCGAATCATATTGAAGGTCCGGGCCGTCAGGTAGAGGACCTGCAATGCGAAGCCTCGCGTAACCTTGACGCGTTGCTCGAACGGAAGGTAGCTGTAGGTCTCCGACAACACCGCAATGCGGTTCCGTAGTCCAAAGTAGTTGGTGCCGAACCGAGGTCGATGGTCGTAGGTGATCCAGCCTCGTGCTGGCCCTCGCTTGAAGTTGCCGTAGTCGAACGTGCGGAATCCGTATTCCCCGGTCATCGAACTCCGAAGCTCCGGCAGGAACGAGTCGCGCACGAACTCTCGAATCTCCGGCGCCACGTTGGTGGCGAGCGACGGAGAGTAGGTCAAGTGGTAACCGTGGTAGGACCCGTTCGTCGTGTGGAGATCGACGAATACCTGCGGGTCGTAGTCCTGAAATGCTTTGACTAGCGCCCGGCACTCGGGCGTGTCGAGCTTGACGAAGTCGCGGTTCAGGTCGTAGCCCTCGGCTTGCTGCCGTGTTCCGACGCCACCATCCGGTCCATTCTGCGACACACGATGTTGCTTGCTGATCTTGTCGTTGCCGTCCGCGTTGAAGATCGGCACGACCATGATGCGTAGGTGTTGGAGGAGCATCGCATGTCGTCCCTGGTGGAGTTCCCGAAGCAGCATCAGCGCGGCCTCCTTGCCCTCGACCTCCCCGGCGTGGATGTCCGCGTTGATCAGCACGCGAATCTGGTCCGTCGCCGGCTCCTTTGCCTCCCGAGCGACCGTCGCGCCGTCCGCACCGACAAACACGATCGGAATGTCTTTCCCTTCTGAGGTCTTCCCAAGGATGGCTCGATGGATCGGAACTCCGCGTGTGCGACCGAGCTCATCGAGGAAAGCCATGACGTCTGCGTAGAGCGACGTCTTCTTGTAGCCGCTCCGCTCCGCGACCGTGGCGGGCGTCGGCAGCGGCTTCTTCGACGCAGCCTTGGCCGGTTGGGTCTGAGCCTGCGGGCGCGGCGTCGGCCTGGTTCCCGGTGACTGCCCGAGTAGCCCGGCCGCAACCGCCGCGCCGACGAGCCCGACACGCAGGCCAAGGCTCATTCCGCTACAACCCATCCTCTGCCTCTCGCGATAACTGGATTCGATCATGGCCCTAGGCTACGGCATTCGTGTCTTCGTTTGCGAGAACGCGCGTCGTCCGGGGCACGCGCGCCGAGCCATGAGCTGTGGGCTGCGTCAAGCGGCGGGCGGTAGCGAGTCGTGGCAAGAATTGCCGGCCCTGCGGATACGCGGTTCCGTATGATCCATCGTTGATCGCCGTCAAAGGCAAGCCTCTGAGCTGAAAGGAGAGCCAGTTTCCGTGACACGTTCTCATTCGCGAATTCCGATTCTGGCAACGATGACCATTGTCTTGGCATGGCTGCTCTATCTAGCGATCGCGTATCGGGCTTCGCCGGCCGGAGATCGTGGACGCGATGCCTCTCCCGCTGTGCAGGATTGTGTCACGGGGGAAGCGCTTCCAGCTCCGGGTCCGGGCGCGCCGAAGCGAACGCCTGTGGCCGAACACTCGACAGTGCGTGGCCAGACCGAGGTCATAGTTGTGGATCGACGCGACCGGGCGGCAGCCGTGCCAGGTGCTCGCGTCACAATCAAATCGGCGTCTGTTTCGGACCACGTGTATACAACGACCGAGGATGGCGTCGCCCATGTGGCGCCGATGAAGAACGCCATGGTATCGATTCGGCCCGCGGACTACGTGCCGACCGAGCTCCGAACGGCGTTTGGAATCGCCTGGAGACGGAAAGGGTCCCAACGTCACGGAGTTCCGCCGGGTTGTGACGATGCGATCCGGAGTCGGCGGAAAGTTTCGTTTCTCGGCGCTTCCCGGCTCAGGGATTCTGCGAGCTCAGTTTTCGGAAGGTGCCGATTCCTTCTTTTGTGTGAAGTCTGTGCAACTGCGCGAGGACAGCAGCAACTCCTATGACCTGCGGCCCCTGTCTGACGGTGTCTTGCGCATCATTCCGCGCTTTGTCGGCGATGTATCGACTCTCGAGGAGCGGTCGCAACCCATTCCTGTCCGTGTCGGAATCCAGACGAAGATCGGGGCAGATCTCGAGCACTGGGTGAGTGCCACCGTGGAGTGCAGCATGGGGAAAGCGGCCGTCCTGCACGGTGTAGAGGCCTCGAAGTGCTGGCTTCGCGTTGACTCGGATCCGTTGGTCACGGCTCTGGACGGGAGGTTCGATGTACAGAGCCCGCCGAGCATCGACTTGCAGTTGATGGACCGGGCCAAGTACACCGGAGAGATCGAGATTGCGATTCACTCGGATGGCAGGCCGCTACGTGCTGGGAGTCAAAGAGGGGGGGCGCTCGTCAAGCGACTGGTTGCACTGAGCTATCCAGGGTGGGAGAGTAAGCCGGTCATCTTTGCGCAGACGGACGGCGACGGCGAGCTTCGGGTCTCGGGGCTGCTCCGAGGCCACCAACTTTTGTTGCTCACGAAGATGACCGACATTGTGATTCGCAAGGTTCGATCGGGCCCTCCGTTGGTTGCCAAAGACTGAGTTGCCAAATATTGGGTCGGCGGGATCTCTTCTTGCTCACGCTATCCTGATTCGATCATGACCATAGGCTACGGCATTCACGTCTTCGTCTGCGAGAACGAGCGCCCTTCCGATCACGCGCGCGGCAGCTGCATCTCGCGCGGCAGCGCGCCGCTTCGAGAGTGGTTCAAGGAGGCGCTGGATCGGCACGGGATTCGGCGCGGCAATCGCGTGAACCGCGCGGGCTGTCTCAACTACTGCGAGCTCGGTCCGACGGTGGTGGTTTACCCCGAGGGTGTGTGGTACGCGCCGAAAACCCGTGCGGACGTCGACGAGATCGTCGACCGGCATTTGGTCGGTGGCGAGGTCGTCGACCGGCTTCGGCTGCGCAAGGCTACCGAAGTATGAGGGCGGAAAGCTGGGCGACCTGGACGCGGGCTCGACGGTGCTTGGGCACGGCGCTCCTGCTCGCGGCGGCTGGCTGTGCGACTCGAGTCGAGCCCCACTCGCACGAGATCCATCCACGCCCGAACATCATCCTGTTCCTCGTCGATGACATGGGCTGGCAAGACACCTCGGTTCCGTTCGCGAAACGACCGACGCCATGGAATCACCTCTACCGCACGCCGCACATGGAGGACCTGGCCCGACGCGGGATGAAGTTCACTCAAGCCTACGCTGCGCACCCGGTCTGCTCGCCGACACGCACGAGCATGATGACCGGCCAAAACCCGGGGCGGACGCACATCGATGATTGGGTTGGACACGGTCAGAGTGCGAATCAGTTCGTACGTTCCCCCGAGTGGGCAGCGAGTGGGCTGCAACCAGGCGATGGCCAAGCAAAGCTGCCAGCGATCCTCAGGCGGCATGGCTATCGGACGATCCATGTGGGCAAGGCACACTTCGGCGGCAAGAACACGCCCGGAGCCGATCCGACCAAGCTCGGCTTCGACATCAATATCGCCGGCTCTCACAGCGGTAGTCCGCGGGGTGGTTGGATTTCGCCGTGGATCGGCAAGTACCACGACCTCTACCCCAATCTCGACGACCGCCCGCGCGGCGAGTACCTGACCGCTGCGATCACGGCCAAGGCGCTCGAGGTCTTGGACCGTGCCATCCAGGACCGCGTACCGTTCTTTCTCAACATGTCCCAGTTCGCCGTGCACGCGCGCATTGCTCCCGCGCCGGCATTCATCGCCTCTTATCAAGACGGCAGACCAGAGGTCGAAGCAGACTACGCCTCGATGCTCGCGGCGATGGATGCCTCGCTCGGTGCGATTCTCGCAAAGCTCCGTGATCCGGACGGCGACGGTGATCCGTCCGATACGATCGCGGAGAATACGCTCGTGGTCTTCCTGTCGGACAACGGCGGGCTCTCGAACCACTCGCGCTCCAATCGGGGCCGGGTGACGCTCGCCGATGGGACAGTCGTGAATCTGCGACGCGATTGGCACAACAGACCTCTGCGGAGCGGCAAGGGCTCGGCCTACGAGGGTGGCATCCGGGTCCCCATGATCGTGGCGTGGGCCGGCCAAGAAACCGGTCACCAGCCGCTCCACGCATGGCTGCCAATCCAACCGGGATCGACCTGTAGCGAGCCGGTCCACATGGATGACTTCTTTCCGAGCGTCCTCGCAGCGACTGGGATCGACAACCCGTTGCCAGAGGCGAAACGGGACGGGCAAAGCCTGCTTCCGCTCCTCGCCGGCCAATCGTTCCACCGCAAGAAGAACCTCTATTGGCACTACCCACATCAGTGGTACCGCAAGGTTGGCGTCGGCCTGGGCATCGAGCCGTTCAGCGCGCTGCGCTGCGGCAACTACAAGCTCATCTACTTTTATGGCGATGGCGTTGCGGACGGCAAAGGCTACGACCCGCGCACCGAACTCTACGATTTGTCGGAGGACCTCTCGGAGTCCATCAATCTCGCCAAGTCGCGGCCAGCGCTGACGGCGCGCCTTTGCGGCCAACTCGTGCGTTGGCTGCGAGGTGTGGGGGCTGGCATTCCAATCGTCAAGAGCACCGGCAAGGCCGCCGCGTTGCCGGCAAGTCCGTCCGTCGTGCCGGCGCAGAAATAACTTCCCACTTCGACCGGGTCTCGCCGCCGCTGGCTGCGTAGCCTCGCAGGCATGGCGAGCAGAAGAAGACCGAAGGCGCTCTTGGAGGCGCGCAAGGAGTTCTTGGATCAGTGGGCGATGCTGGGTCCGGCATGGGGCGTGAATCGGACGATGAGCCAGATCCACGCCCTGTTGATGATCCAGGACGAGCCCATGAACACGGACCAGATCATGGCCGAGCTGGCGACGAGCCGCGGCAACGCGCATGCCAACCTCAAGGAACTTCTGACCTGGGGGCTGCTCAAGAGCGTCAAGATCCCCGGGGACCGCAAGGAGTATTTCGAGGCCGAGAAGGACGTCTGGCGCGTCGTTCAGCTGATCACGCGCGAGCGCAAGCGCAAGGAGTTGCAGCCCGTGCTCGACACGTTGAAGGACTGTTTGGAGAAGACCCGGGGGCTCAAGGATCCGGCCAGCAAGGCCTTTCGCAAGCAGATCAAGGAGATCCTGGAGCTGGCCGATCTGGCGGACCGCGTCATGGAGCGCATCGCCAACCGAAAGGCGGGCATCATCCTTCCCTGGCTCCTCAAGTTGCTCGCTTGACGATCCCAGGGTGGATTTGCTCTGTTTCGGGATTTTCGGGATATATTGAAAATAAAGGCCAGTGATGAGTCGATAGTCCTACCATGGGAGCAACGCATTTATGGAGGACATCATGCAAGACATCTCCCCGGAGACCCATCTCGTCACCGGAGCCTTCGGCTACTCGGGTTGCTACATCGCGCGCGCGCTCCTGGCCAAAGGCCACGAAGTCCGCACGCTCACCCGGTCGCCGGACCGGAAGCACGGATTCGGCAACCGGATCCGGGTATGGCCGCTGGACTTTGCTGACCGGGCTGGGCTGGTCGAGGCTCTTACCGGTGTCGCCGTGCTCTACAACACCTATTGGGTTCGTTTCCATGGGGCGGGCTTTTCCCAGGATCTGGCCGTACGCAATTCGATCCGGCTGTTCGAAGCCGCAAGGGCCGCCGGCGTTCGGCGCATCGTCCATGTCAGCATTACCAATCCGTCGCTGGCCAGTCCGTACACGTATTTTCGCGGGAAGGCGGAGATCGAGGCTGGCTTGACCGCAGTCGGAGTTCCCCACAGCATCCTGCGGCCTGCGGTCCTGTTCGGTGGCGCGGACATCCTCAACAACAACATCGCCTGGATGCTCCGTCATCTCCCGGCCTTTGGTGTCTTCGGCAAGGGCGAGTACCGCATCCGTCCGATCCATGTGCAGGACCTGGCCCGGCTGGCGATCGAGGCGGGTTGCCACGAGGGCAACGAGATCGTCGACGCCGTCGGTCCCGAGACCTACAGCTTTCGTGCACTGGTTGAGATGATTGGCGACGCCATCGGGAGACCTCGCCCGCTGATCGGGGTCCCACGCAGCCTTGCCCTGGGATTCCTGCGCATCCTCGGGCTCTTTGTCCACGACGTCATCCTGACGCGTCAGGAGGTCGGAGCTCTGATGGATGAGCTGCTGGTCACCTACTCCTCCTCCACCGGTCGGACGCGGTTCAGCAGCTGGGTCGTGCAGCATGGCCATCAGCTCGGCCGGCATTATGCTAGCGAGCTGGCGCGCCGCCGTGATCGCCGAACAGCCTACGACGAACTCCGAGCTTGATCGGTTGCGAGCGTTGGATGAGAACGCTCCCGAAAAGGGAACGTTCTTTCTTGGCCGGCCGTAAGCTGGACAAACCGCGGTGATCTTTTTTCGATAGGTGATTCGTCATGCTCACAGTCTCGTTCGGGCTCTGCCTGCTGCTTCAGGGGGCTGCCCCGTTTCCGGCTTCGCGCTCGTTGCCGGCGGATCGCACGCTTGTGGCGGTCGAGTTGCGCGGCGCCGAGCAGCTCTGGACCCATCGCGCAGCGATCGCGCAGCTCGCCATCTTCGAGCGGCCGCGCGTGCAAGCGATGTTGCGTTGGATCGCGTCGACCAGCCCCTCGATGAAGCTCGCGATTCGGCGTGCCGGCGATTTCCGCGACCTGCTCATGGCGTTTGACCGCGGCTGGACTGGGGCCACGATCTTCACGCCGCGCGCGCACGGGCGACCGGAGCCTGCCTTCTACTTGGTGGCCAGTGCCAGTGATGCCAAACGGACGCGGATCGTCGGGCCACGCTTGGCGCGCATACTCCGCACGGGTCAGCGTAAGGACCTGGAGGAGCGGTCGGAGGCCTTGGCGGACAGTCCGGTGTCCGTGCGGCTCTACAACAAGGTGTTCAAGCAGGACACGAATCCCGACTATAGCCGTGTCCAAGGGTTCTACTACACGGTCAAGGGGCGCTTCGCGTCGTTTCATAGCGAGTATGGGTGGAACACCCGCACGGCGGACGAGGAGCTCGACCAGGTTCGCAAGAAGGTGACGCGGCACCGTTTAGACGTCCTTGGCAGTTTGATCGGCATTGGCGCGCGCACCCGCGGCGGGGCGCGGTTGGGCAAGCCGTTTGTACCACCCGATGGCGGCGAGGCGCTCGGGCATTTCGTGTACCACATCAAGCGCAACATCGAGAGTCCGACGCACGGGCCGTCGGAACGTATGCGGGAGGAGTTTCGCAAGTCGGGCTTCGGTCAGTGGGCTGGAGTGCAGAGTTGTCTCTGGAGCGACGCGGGGGGCGTGCCGCACGAGCATGCCGAGATTCGCTTCACGGCGCCGGGGCCAGGCGACGCGGTGTCGTTCTTCGATTGCTTCCAAGGAAACGAGCGCGGGCTCGGCGATGCGGCGCAGCACCTGCCTGCTCACGCGCTTGGTGCGGTCCGCGTTGCGCTCGATGGCAAACATGCGACCAGGTGGTTGTACGAGGGCGTCGGCGATGGCATGCGGCTCGGGCGTGACGACTGCGCCTGGTTCTTGGGTCGAGTGCGCGCGTTTGCCAGTTTGCCCGACAGCAAGGACAAGGAGCCAGCCATCGATGAGCTTCACGAGATCACGGTGGCGCTGCTGCCTCCCGCTGCGGGGAGCCTTTTTCCTGAGATGGTCGTGGCGCTACGACTTCCCGAGCACGCGGGCGAGATCGATCGGATTCTAGGCGCGGTCGTGTCGAGCCTGTCCCGTATGGGCAAGCCAACCAAGCCGCGAGTGCTTGGGAAGGGTGCGGACGCCGTCCACTATGTTTCGTTCAAGCAGGTGCTTGCCTCGCGCGGCGGCGGGATGAACCCCGGCCGGATGGCGATGCAGATCCTTTCAAGTGTATTTGGCGGCGGTTTCGTCTCCGCGGCGCGCGAAGTAGAGACGCTCTACGTCGGGTTCAATCCACGCACCATGCGGAAGCTGCTCCGCGCCGTGCGTGCGGGCAAGACGCTGGCGACTCGCGAAGGATTCCTCGAGCACTTTCCGAAGGCATCGGGCCGTCCATTGGAGGCATGGTTCGACTTTCCAGGGGTAGCGCGAGCCATGAAGGGCATGCAGGTCGCGCTGCCGTTTTTGTTCCTCGGCCTGAGGGCGGTGCCCGTCCAACAGGCTCGGCCCGTCGCCGGTGGCAGTGAAGAAGTCGACGAGGAGGCTGACGAGTCGGATTCGAAACCCAAGATGATCCTTCCGACCGTCGAAGACCTGGCTGCAGTTGTGCGTGAGGAGTACCTGACAAGCGAGCGGAAGGACTATGGCTTCGGGCTCGACGTGCAAGGCGGTACGTTGCTTTCGCCGACCGCATGGACCGCGGTCGTCTTTGCCGCGACCTACTGGGACGCCATCGTTTCGCTCGCGCGCTGATCGCTGGCGTGCCTCAGGTCGTATGCCGCGCCAGCTTGGCGTAGGCACCGTCTCGTGCCATGAGTTCGTCATGCCGGCCGGACTCGACGACGCGGCCGCCGGCGACCACGAGGATGCAGTCGGCGCTGCGAATCGTCGAGATGCGGTGTGCGATGATCAGCGTCGTGCGTCCGCGCATGACGAGCTCCATGGCTTCCTGGATCTTGCGCTCGGTCGGGGTGTCGATGTTGGCCGTGGCCTCGTCGAGCACGAGGATCGCTGGGTCGTGCACGAGCGCTCGTGCGAACGCGAGCAGTTGACGCTCGCCCTGACTCAGCGTCGCGCCGCGCTCCTCGACCGGTGCTTCGATGCCGCCCATGCGCGCTACGAACTCCATGGCCTGGACGGCTTCGAGCGCGCGCACTGCTTGCTCCACGGAGATCGTCGGGTCCCCGAGACGCACGTTCTCGAGGATGTTCGTGGCAAACAGGAACACGTCCTGGAGAACAATGCCGATGCGGCGTCGATGCTCGTGCAGGTCGATCTCGCGGACGTCCTGACCGCCGACCAGCACGCGCCCGCCGTTGACGTCACGGAAGCGCGCTAGCAGTTGGATGAGCGTGGTCTTGCCAGCGCCCGTCGGACCAACCACGGCGACCGTGGAGCCGGCCGCGATGTGCAGATCCATGCCGTGCAGCACAGGGACGCCCGCGTCGTAGGAGAAGTCGACCTTCTCGAAGGCAACGTCGACCGGGCCGCTGACGATCGCTTGTGGATGGGGGGCTTCCACGAGCGAGGATTTTTCGTCGAGGATGTGAAAGATACGCTCCACGGAGGCGAACGCCGACTGAATCACGTTGTACTTCTCGCCGAGCTCACGGATGGGGCCGACCATGAGGCCAAAGTAGGCCCAGAACTGAAAGAACTGTCCATACGTCAGCGAACCGGCGGGGATTGCCGTGCTCGCCGGAACCAGGAGGGCTGCTTGTGTCGCACCGGTGCCGACCTCGACAATCGCGAAGAACATCCCGAACAGAAGAACGGTGCGGATCCAGTTGCGCCGGGTCGCGGCAGTGAGCTCCGCGTAGCGTTCGAACACCGCGTCGTGCTGGCCGAAGAGCCGCGTCAGCCGCGTCCCCTGCATGGCTTCGGCAAACCAACCGGTTTGGCGCGAGATGGTTCCGCGGACCTTGCGATAGGACTCGCGCGCGCGCCGGTGAAACAGCAGCGTGAGGAGGATCAGTGCTGGCAGTCCCGCGACGATCACGAGCGTGAGCGGTGGACTTACCAACAAACAGGCGACGAAGAGCCCGGCGATCTTCAAGAGGTCGGCGACTGTCGTGACGACGCCTGTGGTGAACATTTCGCTCACGGCTTCGCAGTCGGAGCTGATGCGCGTGACGAGTCGGCCGGTCTGCGTACGTTCGAAGTAGTCGGGCGAGAGATTCGTCACGTGCGCGAACAGCGTGACGCGCAGGTCGCGCACGACCGCCTGGCCGGCGCGCGTTGAGATGACGATCTGTGCGAAGTTACCGGCGAAGCTCGCCGCCAGGATCGCGACATAGCCCGCGAGCCAAGGCGCGTAGTTGGCGAAGCTCGTTTCCATGCCGGCGAGCTGCTGACGGATGGGGCCGTCGATCACGCCGCGCAGAATCCATGGGCCGACGAGGTCGAGGGCCAGGAGCG
>CAYSWE010000091.1:0-12312 GCA_964434515.1 uncultured Phycisphaerales bacterium
ACGGACGCGAGCGGCCGCCACGCAGACGTGTCGCCGACCGGCCGGCCCAGCTCTTGGATCTCAAGCACGAACGACCGCACGGCGTCGTGCAGGACGAAGTCACGCGCCTTGCGAATCGACGCGATGTCGGCGCTCTTGGCACGGACCGCGAGGGTCGCCCCCAGATCGAGAATCGGCACGTTGTCGCGGTCCGTCAGCCCGCTTTGCAGCATCTCGATGGTCGGATCCAGTGGCAGCAGACTGGTCACCTGGATTCCCCGACCCGGGCCCGACTTGCTGGGAGGCTCGATCCAGGCCGCGCGGAAGAACTGTGCGTCGAGGAGACCCGTCGGGATCAACAAGAAGTCCTCGGCTGGCTGCGGTGCGGCGTCAATTCTCCGGGCACGAACGAAGAGCTGCAGGTCGGGTTGCGACCGGCCACCAGCCGCCACGACGACGCCGCCCTCGCCGTCCACTGCAAACGAGAACATGAGCTGCGCCTGGTCCACGTCAGCGAGCTCGAGCTGCGACATGGCCGCGCCGGGGAGCCCCTGCGTCCGCAGCGCACCCGCGAGCGTTTGCAGGGAGAAGAAGCCGAACACGCCCAGCGTGTGGCCGTCGGGTGCAACGACGGTGCGCAATGTCAGGCTCTCGCTCAGATCGAGTTCGCGTTCCGAAGGGTCGGCGATGGCTGACTTCTCGGCGATCTCGACGTTGAGATCAGCGACGTAGCTCAAGTGCCGGCTCGATCCGAGGCGAAGACGGTCGCCGGCTCGCCCTGTGGCGACCCCCGATGCCAGAACGCGCCCACCGCCACCTGCAGCAAACTTGCGGGCCATGGCCGCAGCCTCGGCCGCATCCAGGTGCCGAAACGTCGAGGGCCGAGCGGCCTTGAAGGCCACGAACTCGAGCTCGACCCGCGGCACCACGGTCGCACGCAACCGCCTCAGCGTTGCCTTCACTCGATCGAGCACCGGGCGCTCGTTGGCCACGACCAGCCGTGATCCCGAGACATCCATCATCGCTCCTTCGCGCTCCCATTGCGTTTCGTCCGGCAGCCGCAAGACTTCCGGTAGCAAGTCTGCGCGGACAGGCTGCCGCATGGCCTGGAACACTCGGGCCGAAGACAGCCCCGTGCTCATCCACCCTCCCTTGCTTTCGTCGCTGAAGCCCCCCAAGGCTCGGCCGAAGTCCGGCATCGACGCCTGGATCGATGGTGCAACGAGATCCGCCACCGACCAGATCTGCAGCTCGTTGTTTTGGCGGACCGGCAGACTGTCGTCATCACCACCGCCAAGGGGTATCGCAAGCACGACGAACACGGACGCAATCGCACTGGACCACATACTCTCACTCTCCTGTTGTTGATACGGAATCCAAGAAGCTGCAAAGCTACGTACGGCCCGGGGGCCCGGTGCGAGTCCCTGGTCCGGAGTCTTCGTGTGGCGGCGAGGCGGTTACGGATCGCTGCCGGGCTGGCTATCCCGCGCAGCGGACAGCGCATTCAGAAGCGCACGGAGTTCCCGCTCGACTCCCGCATGCCGCGACGCCGCTGCGGCTCGCTCGAGCAGCTCGACGACGAGTGCCCGAGTGGTGTCATCGAGACCCACGAACCACGACCGCGCAAACACCCGTCGCTTGGACCGAGTTGCGACCGCGGCATAGAGCGCGACGAGTTGAGCCAAACTCTCGCGGTCTGCCGTGAGCAGCGCCTGCCTCGCACAGACGTCCATGACGATCATCGACAGTGCGCCCAGCCGGCGCAGCTTGATCTCGCGAAAGCCAACGGCACCAACGAGCTCCGCCGCTGCGACCCCCGCCGCTGTGACCCCCGCCGCTACGACAAAGCCAGCTCGAGCCAGTTCCGGGCGCCGAAGCAGACGGCCTTCCCGCACGTAGCGCCCAAAGAGGGCGCGGTTCTGGCGCACCAAGGCGACCAACGCATCCCGTCCCAAACCGCGCGCACGAACGAGCGCGCGACGGACAGGCTCGAGTTCGGCCCGCCTCAGCACGCCCTCGCGCACCGACGACACCAGCCAACGTGCCGCCGCGAGCCGCCGGCGCAAGAGCACGTCCTCAACGCGCGGACCCAGCAGCGTGGGGCGCCGCCTGGCACCATCGGCGAATACCACCCACGGCGCAGCGATCCATGGTGTTGGTCGCGCGCACCTCGGGATCCAGCCGTCGAGCAGAGCGCGCGCGCTGCTCGACCTGCCCCAGGAGCAACCCAGGGATCCACGCACCAGCAAAGGCGCGCTCGATGTCCGCATCCGACCACACGCGCCGGCGCGGCCGCAACCGCACCTTCCGCGCGACGACGAAGCGTACCACGTCGGCACGAGGCGTCGCGACCGACGGTCCATGCCCGGACGAAATGCGCGGCGCCCCATTGCCGACTTCGGCTGGGCCAACTTCGGCTGGGCTCGCTCCCGCCGGTGCCCATGCCTTCCACGACCAAATGCACGCAGCGAGCATGATGGACGCAGCGATCGCAACCCGAACCAAAACCGACCGACGAGGCTCGTATGCAGCCTCCAGGACCGGCTCCGGATCGAGGTCCTGCAAGACACTCGCCAACAACAGGGAGGCGGCACGGTCCTCGATCGTCGTCGACGTCTGTGCGGCGAGGATCGAGTCGACCTTGCGACTGTGATCCAATGCACGCATGCAGTGCGAACAGGACTCGAGATGAATCGCCAGATCGGCGACATCGTCGGCCGGCTCGCCATCGAGAAAACTCAGAACAACAGCATCCTCATAGGGACATGTGGTTCGCGCGGGAATCGGACTCATAGCGCCTCCCCAAGTCGCTCACGCAGTTTGCGGCGAGCCGAGAGAACAGCCATGCGCACGGCGCCAGGAGAGGTCTCCAACGCCCGCGCAATCTCGGCATAGTCCCAGCCCTCGACAGCGCGCAGGTGCAACGCGCTGCGCTGGCGCAGCGGCAAGCGCTCCATGGCCTCCTCGACCCGCCGGAGCGTGTCACGCGCGCTCACGTGCGTCAGCGGATCCGCCGCCAGCGCTTCCGGCACCAGCGCTTCCGGCACCACATCCATGCTCAGATCGCGCTGGCCTGGCAAGGACCGCGCCGGATCGAAGCGCGCCGGTTCGATCGCGGCGCGCATCAGGATCCGAACGATCCACGAGCGAAACGAGCTCTCGCAGCGAAAGCCGGCCAAGCCACGGTGAGCGCGAATCAGCCCCTCTTGGAGCAAATCATCCGCTCGAGACGACACGACCAGGCGCCGGCAAAGCGCGCGCAGATTGCCGAGCATCGGCCGCACCAACCGATCGAACGCATCGCGGTCTCCAGCCTGTGCCGCTGCGAGCCATGGCGAGGGAGCGGATGGGCGAGACGGTGGGGAATCGGTCATCCGCAACCTCGGCTTGGAAGCGAACCGGCGGGAGTTTTGGCGAGTCGGTGCCACGGGGAGTAAGACACGCGGCGGTCGCCACCTGTCAGCCTGATTCTGCCAAAAATGAGAAGTTCTTCATCCGCGGGCCCGAAGTTTGTCGGGTCGCCAGACGAGCCTCGTCATTCTTGCCCTGCGTCCCGCATCCCCGCCACGTTCTGCTCCAGCAGCGTCAGGTGCTCGACGAAGTCGCACGGCAGCTTGCGTAGATACGGTGCTGTCGTGAGCTGCGCACGCAGCCCAGTCGTCAAGAAGTCCAGCATCGCGCGGGTCCACCGGTTGACGTCGTGGGGCGGCACAAGGACGCCGTTGACGCCGTCCGTGATGAGATTCTCGAGGCCAGGGACCGCCGAGCCGAGCACGGGGATGCCACAAGCGAGCGCGTGGAGCACACTGGTGGGCGCACACTCGGACCACAGGCTAGGGACGAGCATGACATCGGTATCGGCCAGTTGGTCGAGCAGCTCGGTCGGCGCAAACGCTCCAGGTCGCCGCACGGGAAGATGTCCCTCCGCAATCCGCTGGCGCAACCAGTCCTCGTACGGCGTAAACGTGCCGGTCGGCGTCGTGCCGTGCAGCGTGACGCGTAGCTTCTTGCGCATCCGCTTTTCGATCCGCTCGATCGCGGCGAGCAGCGTGTGCAGTCCCTTGTGCGGCACGATGCGCCCAAAGAAGGCGAAGCGCATGGGCCCGTCGCTCGGCCGCCGCTCGTATCCGATGTACCGGGACGGATCGAGGGCAGGTGGCACACAGAGGACCTTCTCCTTCGGGATACCCAGCGAGGAGATGCGCTCGCCGAAGGTTCTCCCCGGGACCAAGAAGACATCGACGTTGCGGATCAGTTCCGCCACGTAGCGCTCGCGGCGTGCAAAGGCCGGGGCACTCGGTAGGGGCATGAATCGGCCCAGCGGTGCCAAGGCCTTCGCCAACCCCACACGCACGCGCCGGCCGGGACGCACAGCCTCGAACGGGTCGCCCCGCGTCACGCACGCGCTGCAGCGCCACGGGTCGGGACCGATCTCGCACTCGCCGAGATCCGCGTCGACGAGCCGGCCTCGGTCGCAAAAAAGCCGGTAGTCGCGCAGCGTGACGAGGACCTCGTTGGACAATGCGTGGGCAACCTGCACCTGCCCCATCGAGACGTCGCCTCCGAGGCCGAGAAAGTGCACGCGATCGTAGCGACCGTGGACCATGAGCACGTCCGCAAGCGCCTCGTCCTGACGCTTGTCGATGTAGTCCCGCCGAAACGCATCGAGCGGACGGGGAGCGAGTGGCAGCTCGAACACGCGGATTCCCTCGTGCTCGCGTGTCCTGAGCGCGCTGGTCGCCCCACGAACGGGCGCGAAGACATCCACCTTGTGCCCACGCTGGGCCAGCCCCCGCGCGAGGTCGTAGGCATAGGTCCCCGAACCCCAGCAGATGCTAGGTGGAAACCCGCGTGTGACGAGGATCAGCTTCACTTGTGGATTGAGTCATACAAGTAGCGGTGTGATTCAGCCAATTGCGGCCTGGTCCGGGAGTCATCGGGCGTCGCTGGCAAGAGTTGGTGTGTCGCGGCGCCGCGAACTTTCGCATACGATGCGGCCGTGGACTACCGAGTAAACCTCCCGACTTTCGCCGGTCCGCTGGATCTCTTGCTGCACCTCGTCAAGCGCCAAGAGGTCGACATCCACGAGGTCGCCATTGCGCAGATCCTGCGCGACTTCTTGGGCTACCTCAAGGCTCTCGAGACGCTTGACCTCAACAACATCGGTGACTTCGTCGTCATGGCGTCGACGCTGATGGAGATCAAGTCGAGGGAACTCCTGCCGCGCGAACGAGTGGACCTCAGGGAAGAGCTCGATCCCCGCGATCAGCTGATCCAGCAGCTGCTCGAGTATCGGCGCTACCGTGACCTGACGCGCCGGCTCGAGCGCTATGGCAAGACACGCGAGCACCTTCTGAGCCGTGGCAGCTATGGCGCGGACCAGAAGGCAATCCGGGAAATGGCCGCCGAAAAGCTCGAGCGCGAATACGAGGAAGCGCTCGACCTCGAGGACCTCGACGCTTGGTTTCTGGTCAAGGCCTACGCGCGCTTGCTCGAGGAAACGGACTTCGGAAAGACCTACGCGGTCGAGGCCGACCGCAAGCCAATGGCAGCCTACATCAACGAACTGGTCGAGCGGATGGAGAGCGTCGGCCCCGGTAAGAGCTTGCCATTCGCCGAAGCCTTCGTGCGCGCGGACGGCAAAATGGGGCTGATTGGCACGTTCATGGCGTTGCTCGAGCTTCTGAAGCAAGGCCGACTCCGGGCACGGCAGGACAAGAATCTTGGTGCGATCGTGCTTTGGCTGGTCGAACCCGACCGTGCTAGCGAACCCGAAGCTCCACGATCGGAATCTCGGCCGGAGCCCCGATCCGAATCGGCAGAAATGTGACTCCGACGCCGCGACTCACGTAGAGTTGCGACTCTTCGACAGCATACGACCCCTGTAGCCAGTCGAACTTGCTGTGGTTGAGTGGCGCCCAACGGCCGAACCTGATCTGCCCGCCATGCGTGTGGCCGGAGAGAGTCAGGTCCACCTGAACCGCTGCCGCCTCGAAGAAAAAGTCGGGGTGGTGGGCCAGTAGGACCACCGGCTCGTTGTCGTTCGCCGCCTCGATGGCCCGGCGCAGATCCGGCTCACCCTCGGTCAGATCATCGACACCCGCGATCCAAAAGCTCGCCCCGCCGCGTTGCAAGCGCATCCCACGGTTGGTCAGGACCTCCACGCCATGCTCTTGCAAGAAGGCCTCCCAGAGGCCGATGTCCGCTCCCCAGAAGTGATCATGGTTTCCAGGCACCGCATAGACCCCGAGTGGTGGGGTCAGCAGCGACAGGGCCCGCCGGAAGAGCAGAAGTTCCCGGTCGCGTGTGTTGATCAGGTCGCCGCCGAGACAAACGATGTCGGGCTCCGCCGCGTTGATGCGCTCGAAGATTCGACAGAGATCGCGCTCGCCGAGAAAGCTCCCCGCGTGGATGTCGGAGACGAACGCAATGCGCAGCCCATGCAGACCGTCTCCGCCACGACGCAGCTGCACAGGGACGTCGGTGAACTCCACCGAGGCACAAACCTTGTCGTGCAGCCAACGGACAGGGGGAACCACGTCGAGGATGCGGTTGACCGAAGCCGTTGCACGCGACAGCGCGCGCCGCCAGGCCGTGCGTTTGCCGGAGATCAGCCCGGTCGGCAGCGGTGCTCGTGGCCGTTCCGCCGGAATCTCGCGCCGCGCAGGACCGGCCCTGTCTGGGTTACGATCGTCTTTGGCCTCGACCGCGTCGGGAGGTGAGTCGAGCTGCGTCATCGAGGGCTCCCCGCGGCCTCGATGTGAGCAAACGGTTGGCGCCCCTTGCGCGTGTCGGCCTTGGACGCGATGAGCTTCTTCAACGCCTCGACCTTGTCCTTGGCCGAACCATACGCGAACACGACGAGACGCTGCTCGTCCGACGCCGCGAAATGCGCTCGCCGACCGCGTGCGCGCGTATACGCGGTGCGAAACTCGCGCGCATCCTGAGCGGTATCCCACCATGTGGCCCAGACGATGCCGGGCTTCCCACCCGCGTCGGTGATGTAGACGCGATCGCCACCCCATCCCTGGCTGGCCGGTTTGGACCAATAGATGGGACGGCCAACGAGCCGACGCATGGCCTCTGGCCGCACCCGGCGGATGGTTGGCTGTGCCAAGACACCGCAGTAAAACTCGCCAAGGGTGTCCTGATGCACGACCTTGCCACCGAGGGTCGCTTCGATGGCGCGCGTGAGTTCCGCCCCGTTGGCCAGGACCACGGGCTCATCGCGGTCGGCCGACTCCCAATACTTGCGCGGATGCAACACCTGCTCCGACGACCGAGGCAATGCGTGGAAGGCGGCCTCGACGTTGCGCGTAACTCCGGAGGGAATGTCGGGTAGCAAGCTGGTGGACCCCTCGCCCTTGGTCAAGAAGCGCGTGCCCATGAGCTCGGCAGCCATGCGCATGGAAAACACCAACGGTGCCTCGAAGCAACGACGATTGCGCGTGTCCTCGAACTTGCGCACAGCGAGGAGCTCGGCCATCGACCGGCCCTTGCGATGCGCCACGGCCCACTGTTGGGCCATACCCGTGGCAGATCCCT
This sequence comes from uncultured Phycisphaerales bacterium, assembly GCA_964434515.1. Lineage (GTDB taxonomy): Bacteria > Planctomycetota > UBA1135 > UBA1135 > CAYSWE01. Next base: position 7,525 of record CAYSWE010000091.1, read on the forward strand.
CGCAGATCGCGAGCAAGACGAAGCGCTGATCGAGCGTCGTCGCCTTTGCCCGGAGCTTGCTCACACGAAACGACGCCTCGTCGATCACGTGAACCCACTCACGTGCGATCATGAGCCGCTTCGCAAAGTCTCCGTAACGATCGACCGAGGCGTTGAACCAGATGGTCTTGGTCCCGGAGTCAAACACTGAGGCACCCTGCTTCTCGAGAAGGTCCGTGGCCTTGGCAAGCACCTGCAGCCTGGGTGGCACGAACCCCATGGATCGAAGCATCGCCTGAAACCGCGCGCGCTCGGCGCTGGAGCCTCTGTAGATCGTGCGCGCATACGCCTTCTGGAGCTTCATGCGGGAAGCTGCGCGTAGCGTAGGAAGGTCGTCCACCTCGATGCCGCGCAGCGTAACGACTTGGTCGTAGACCTCGCGACCAAGATCGTTGAGCTCTCCGCTGAGCTCGCTGGCGGTGGCCGATCGCGCTTGAGGGAGGACAGAAGCCCGGGGCGACGCGGAAAGACTCATCGCAGCGAGAGCACAGAAGGACAGGGAGCGTGTCTTCATCGTTTCAGTGTCGAGTTTTTGCCAACGTGGGCTTTAGTGGCGCACCATGGGGGAAATCGAGACAGCTGCGAGCGGCGCCCAGCTCAACAAAGACCTGGCGCTGGGGCTGGCCTACGCCGCCGTCTTCGCCGGGCTCGGAGTGCTCATCCCGTTCTGGCCCCTGTGGCTTGGCGGGCGCGGACTGTCCCCGGCGCAGATCTCGGTCGTGCTCACCGCCGCGATCTGGTGCCGCGCGCTGGCCGGACCGGCCTGGGGCCAGTTCGCCGATCGCCGTGGTGTGCACCGAAGGCTCCTCATCGGACTCGCGCTCGGCGCGGCTTGCTGCACCGCGCTCCTGCACGCGCGCTTGGGTTTCGCCTGGATTCTCGTGCTCGGCGTCGTCTTCAACGGACTCTATGGCCCCACGCTACCGCTATTGGACGGCATCACGATCCTCGAAGGTCACGCCCGCAACGAACGTGGACGACGCCTCGACTATGGTCGACTGCGGCTCTGGGGTTCGCTCGCGTTCATCGTCGTCACGATCTCTGTCGGCCGGTTCCTCGACGGCCGCGACAAGGACTGGGTGCTGGCGCCACTGGGGGGACTGATGCTCATCGCCGCGCTTGCCAGCCTGGCTGTGCGCCAGCCGGCGGCGACGCGAGAGCGTGCGTTGCGACCGATGCGCGAACTCCTGGTCCGCCGCCGGTTGCTCATCTTCCTCGGCGGGGTCGCACTGATCCAGGGAAGCCACGCATGCTACTACGCGTTTGCCACCAACTACTGGGCGGACACCGCGGGAATCAGCCGCTCGACCATCGGCCTCCTGTGGGCCGAAGGCGTCATCGCCGAGGTCCTGCTGTTCGCAGTCGCGGCGCGACGGATCCATTGCAGGCCAACGACCATGCTCCTCATCGGCGCTGTGGGCGCCGCCGTTCGTTGGGTCATCACGGCCCACACGACGTCCGTCCCCATGCTCGCAGCCGTCCAGTGGCTACACGCGGCAAGCTTCGGATGCACCCATCTCGCTGCAATCCGCTACGTGGCGAAACACGTCCCTCGGCAGCAAACCGCGACGGCTCAGACGCTCTTCTCCGCAGCCGCGGGTGGCATCGGCCCCGGGATCGCTCTCCCGATCGCCGGCCAGATGTTCGCGGCCAGTCCACGCGCAGCCTTCCTGCTGATGGCCGGGCTCTCCACGGCGGGCGCGATCCTAGCCTGCACGCTGCTGCGGCACACCCCTAGTGAAACGGCTGACCGCCCTTGACGAGCTTGGCTGTGCCGAGCACGACCTCGAGTAGCTCGCTCGCTCGCGGCGCCTTCTCGAAGCCGTGCACCGAGAGAAGCACCTTGCCACTCTTGGCCATGTCGGCGATGTGCGCGCTGTAGTGCTTGCGATAGGCAGCCTCAAACTCGCCAGCGTCCGCGACGGTGTCCCAGATGCTGATCCAGACGATGCCATAGCTCCCCCCCTGACGGAGGAGGTAGAGGCGATCGCCACCCCAGCCACGCGCGGCCTTGTTGGTCCACGCGCTCGCGACCGCCATCAGCTGCATCGTGAGCTTGCGCTTGGGTGACCTGCCCAAGAGCGCCATGTGGATTTCGCCAAGCGTCTCTCGCATTACGGCCTTGGCACCGGTGACCTTCTCGAGCGCCGCAGCGACGGCATCGTCGTTGGTGATGCGCACGGGCTCGTCCCGCTTTTCGACGTCCCAATACTTGGCCGGATGCAGCACTTGCTCGGACGAGGCCGGGACAGTGTGGAACGCATCCTTTACTTCCGCGGCGATACCATCGGTGTCGCGGACGAGTGCGGCCATGCCGCGACCACGATTGAGGAAGTTCAGACCCACCATGTAGCGTGCCACGAGCGTCGCGAAGTAGGGCGGTGCGTTGAGCAAGACCTTCGACTGCTCCTGCTCACGCTGCATCGCCTTCTTCATCTCAGATCTGTCGAACTGGCCACCAAACTTCGCCGCCCAACGATACATCAGGGCGGTCGCCGAGCCTTCGACGACGGAGCCAATCGCAAACGAGGCATCGTGCTCGTCCTGGCGTGCCTTCATGAGCTTGTCGAGACCAAAGTACTGGTCGTCGAGCGCATGGGTGAGTTCGTGCGCGATCATCATCCGATTGAGGAACTCGCCGAACGTCGCGGCCTTCTCGAGCATGAAGAACGACTCTTGTTCCGGGTCATAGAAGCCGCCGACCTGGCTGAGGAGGACATCCAGAATCGTCTGCGCCAGGTCCATCTTGCCGGGTATGAGGCCAAGCAACCGCAGCATGGCTTGCTGGTGCTCGAGCTTGTCCCCGGCGTATTCCTCGGTGAACAGTTTCTTCTCGAGGAAGGCGCGCAGCTGCTTCTCGGAGTACACACCCTTCTTGATGGCGTGTTTGAAGTTCCAGCCACGCAGCGTCTCGACCTGCTTCTCGACAGCGTTGGCGATGCCGATCAGTTTCTTGACCCGCACGTCGCTAGCGGCCCGCTGCGTCGCCGGCGCTGCCTGCTGACCGAACGCCGCTGGACAGATCAGCACGCACGCGATCCATGCCTGTGTTTTTATCGTCATCCCACTCGCTTCCTTCGTGTCCGACCTTGGCCGCTACTCGTGCGGTGTACCGTAGTTTCTCCGCCCGCCAACCCAGAGCGCAAGGGCAAGGGCAATCGCCGTCAACCACAACAGTGTATGGATGGCCTCGCTGGCCGGCGGAAGCTCCACTTGATGCCCTCCGCCGCGCCAGTTCCGTTGTGCTCTGAGATACTCGACTGCAGCCGGGAGCCGGTGGTAGAGCAGAGTACGCGCCGAGTCCACAACCGTGAGGGATCGCACACCCGCCTGCCCCGGAGATGCCCCCACGAACTGCTCCCATCCGATGATGAAAACTGCACCAGTGATCATCGGCCTACGAAAGAACAGCGCGAACAGCGTCCCCACAGCACAATAGGCCGGCACAGCGAAGAGCAGTGGCACGAACGGCGATTCCATGGTCGAGTTCGCAACACGTCGTAAACTGTCGCCCCCGGCGAGAGTCGCCCCGGCCGCCGCGGCCAAGCAGCCGATCCCAAGAACGAGGATCACGACAGCCGAGGAGGCCAGGAACTTGCCAAGCCAAATCGACGCACGCGGCACCGGGCCAGAGATCAGGAAGACGAGCGTGCGATTGGCGATCTCATCGCGGGCGGTCGCGATCGAGAAGTACATCGCAGTCAGGGGAACGAGGCCCTGCCAAAGAAAGCCGAGGGAAATGAACGCGAACAGCTCGTTGTGATCCTCGCGATCACCGACGCTGCGAATGACGATCGTGATCAACGCCGCGTAGAACAGACTGCCGAGCACGAAGAGGATCGTCTTCTTCGAGACGAGAAGGTCCCGAAACGTCTGCCGGGAGATCAGCCATAGGCAACGTGGAAACGCGATCAAGGGAGCAGCTCCATCAGCGGACCAAGTAGTCAAACACGGCCTCGAGCCCGGCATCGAGCGGCGTCACCGCTTCCAGGCCGAAGCGCGCGTCAGCACCCAGTTCGGTCACCGAATCGAAGAATCCATCGGCCTCGTGAACGCGCACGATGACTCGGCCATCGATCACCTCGACGCCCTCCACCGATGGCAATCCGATGACGAACTGTGCAAGACCACGCAAGTCGCTGGCACGCAACTCCACTCGATAGGCTTGATCGGCGATCTGGTCGCGGATCTCTCCGACCTTGCCTTCGGCAAGCACCCTCCCCTGATGGATCAGGAGCAGATTCGGCGTCATGCGCTCGACCTCGCTCAGCACATGACTCGAGACCAGCACAGCCTTGCCGCTGCGGCCGAGTTCTTGGATGAAAGCAATGACCTCCTCACGGCCCACAGGGTCCAGTCCATTGAGCGGCTCATCGAGCAGGAGGAGCTCCGAATCGCCAACGATCGCACGAGCGAGTTTGGTCCGTTGTCGCATCCCTTTCGAGTAGCCACCGATGCGTTTGCGCATCCGGTCGGCCATTCCAAGCCGCTCGAGCGCGGCTGCAGCCCGCGCCCGCGGACGATCCAAGCCGGCAAGCTTGGCCATGAACGTGACCCACGAAAGACCCGACATGCTCTCATAGAATCGGTCCACATCCGGGCAAAGACCAACGCGACGCCGCACATCGAGATCATGCACCGGAGACTTCCCAAACACTCGCACGCTGCCGATGCCGGGCCGCAGCAAGCCTGAAGCCAAGTTCATGAATGTCGTCTTGCCGGCACCGTTGCGTCCCAACAAGCCAACCC
>CAYSWE010000092.1:0-12275 GCA_964434515.1 uncultured Phycisphaerales bacterium
CGAAGGACTTCAAGTCGGAGTGGGGCTATGCCAAGACGACCGGGGACCCAGGAGCGCTCTGGCTCTCCACGAGGCGACGCATCGATCTCGCGCTGCAGAGCGGAAACGGGTCACGTGCGCTGCGGTATCTGAACGCCTATCGGGAGGTGAGTTCCGGAACGGGCACCGCCACGGTCGATGATGTGGATCGCGAGCGTCGTGACGCGCAGCTCCTCGTGTTCGAGGGTATGTCGTTCGCGCTTCAATCGCATAGCGGCGACGAGGCGCGGTCTCGCGAAGCGGTACGAGCGTTCGAGCATGCACTTGCGAGCGGGCACCTGGACCGCTGGGGGCGCCTCGTGGCTCACCTCAAGCTGTTCGATCTGGCGATCGATGCCAAGGACCTCGAGTCGGCGGCGGCGCACGAGGCGGAGTGCACGAAGATCTTTGCCGCCGCCGACGAGGGCGACGGCAAGCGCGAGGATTCGCAGTTGGCTGAGCATGCCGCGTATGAGGGGTTGCGATCTCGTCTGCTGCTCGCCCGTGGCGCGACTGTTTCGGTCGATCAGCTCGAGCAGCGGCGCAAGGATCACGAGAAAGCGTTCCACGAGGCGCTCGATGCGTGGGTTCCGGCGCGCCCACGGCGTGGTGGTGTGGGGCTGCTGTACTATGATCACCGTCGCGATGGGCTCGGGGCGCTGATCGATTTGGTTCTGGCGATTGCCGCCCGCGAAAAGGCCGCGGATGGCGCGGCCCAAGCTCTCGCGTTGCTCCTCGACGTGCAGCGGAGAAACTCGGTCGCTCGCCACCGAGAGGTCCCGGGGTGTTCGGTTGCGGACGCGCAACGTGATCTGCTTCGGCGCGGCGCGGGGGCGCTGGTCTATCTTCCGGCTCGCACAGCGACCCATGTGTTTGTTGTGGACCGCGACCGAGTGAACCACCTACGCCTCGCTGGGAGCACGCGGGTTGGCTACGCGGTGGACGAGTTCCTCGCGGCGCTGGCACCCTCGACGGCCAAACAGCGGGCGAAGCGTCTTCTAACGAAGGGGAAAGCCCTGCGCGATCTGCTCCTGCCGACAGAACTCAAAGCGCGCGTTGTTGGCTGGACCGGACTGACGATTGTCGGAAACGACCTTCTCGGCAACGTGCCGTTCGAGGCGTTCCCCTTGCGGGACGGCAGGCTGCTCGGCGAAGTCGTCGCGGTCGACACGCTGAGCTCGATTCCGCTGGGAGTGCATCTCGCGCGCAAGCAGGCGAGCAAGAAGCACGGCTTCGCGATTTTCGCTACGTTGAGTCCTGGCAAGGGCGGGGCCAAGGCAAAGAGCGTCGGCCGGCTACCGGTGCCGCGCGCGGGCGATTTCAACGCACTGATCGCCGCGCACAAGCGCGAGCTCGCGCTGCTGTGCATCGATACCGATGCGACGTTTGCCAGGTTCGTCGAGGTGGACTGGCGCCAGTACGACATCGTTCAACTGGTCGCCCAAGGCGTACAGGATCGCGGTCGCGAACTCGGCAACGGGTTGGCGCTGACCGACCGGGTCCTGCTGCCGGAGGACAAGCTCTTTCAGGCGCTCGCTGTCCGTGGTCTGTGGATCGTCTCGGCCTGTGAGTCCGCGAGCTCGCGGGCTCGGTTTGGCGATGGGGCAAACGCGACGAATCTGGGCGGCGCCCTTCTTTGGCAGGGTGCCGAGGCCGTCGTGCTGAGCGATGTGCCGATCCATTTCCGGGCCCACATGAAATTCGCGCGCGTCGTTCATGAGCAGCTGATGGACGGGTCGACGCCCGCGGAAGCGCTGCGCGACGCTAGGGCTGCATTGGCTGCTGGCCGCGACGCCTACGCTCGCGGCCAGCAGGCTCGTGTGCGAGTGTTCGGCCTTGGACAGCGTTCGCTGCGGTAGCGCGAATCACGGCGTCCGGCTCACGTCCTCTTGTGGACTTTCATCTGGTCTGAGTCAATCTTGCCGGGATCCGGTGGGTCGTTCATCGGGAAGGGGGGAGCGACGTTGCGCGATTTGACGCCGCCGACCATCTTGTGTACGTGGCCTGTGATGATCTTTTCGTCCTCGTCCGGCGCGCTAAGCGGTGGCAAGCCAACCAAGGGGCGAAGGAAGTAGGAAAAGACATCCCCGCGAGGCTTCTTGGGAGGGTCACTCTGCGGAAACCCGAAGGCATAGCCGAAAACTCTCGTCCCGGAGACCTGAACGCCGTTCTGGGGGGTGTTGCCGTCGATCACACGCAGGATGAAGTACTTGTGGTCGTGTTCGGTTTGGTTGGCGAGGTCGTCGAATGGAATCTCGACATCGTAACTCGTGCCGCCCGAGGACGGTATGGAGGCCACGTAGGTCGTTTCCGCGACCGGCATGGTTGGCTCTGGATCCAGATAGGATGTCTTGCTCTCGACATGCTGGCTGTGCATGCTCAATACCAGATGCTCTGTGCCTAGCGTGCGCATCCAGTAAGGGATCGTGACGCGGAGGCGAAGATTGTATTCTCCGGGGCGCAGGGGATCGGCGACCACCTCGGCGTTGTTCAGCTCGATCTCCTCGACCAGCACGTTGCCGCCGCCGAGCACGCTTCCGCCGCCTCCCTGGGTGCCGTCTCCGCGCGCGAGTCCTGCGATGGCCGCTGCCGCGATTGCGCCACCGCCGCCACCCTGCGACAGCGAACTGCCTCCCGCCTGCGAGCCCTCATAGTCTTGGATGGCTTGGTGGATCCCGCGCTCGAGTTCGATCGAGCTGCCGCCGCCCACCCCGTCGCGGACGAAGACTGCATCCGCCAGGCCGTCGTGGTTCCAGTCCTGCAGGAAACCGGGGGCTAGATTGGTCGTCGCAGCCCCTTCGAGTCGGAGGAGATACGCGTTCGGCGTCCAGGCCCAGCCAGGCGCTTGCTTGATGAGCGATGCGTAGTTTGTGCCGGTCATGGTGTCGGTGATGGTGACGAGCAGGTCATCGAGTCCGTCGCCGGTTGCATCACCCGAGGTCATGCCGACGAGTCCGAAGTTGTTCGCGATGCCGTTCCCGAGCGACAGCGTCGACGAGGCCTGTTGCGCGCCGATCCCAGCCAGAAAGCGCAGCTGCCAGTAAGCTCCGCCCGGCGTCAGCCAGGCGATCGCGTCCTTGGTGCCCGTGCTCGGTCGCACGCCAGCAATCGCCCCGCGTGCGGTCGGCGTCGCCAGGCTCGAGCTGCCAAGGAGTTGGCCGCTGAGCGTGTAGTAGGAGAGGCCGGCCGTCGTGAGCACCACGATCTCGGGGAGCGCGTTGCTTGTGACGTCCGCGATCACGGTGGCGAGCACGTCCGCTGTTGTCGTGAAGGACGCAAGGTCCTGGAGGCCGGTGCTAAACCGGCCGGCACGGACGGTGCGGAGGCCGATGCGGCCAACGACCAAGTGTTGGCCGGCAACCGGTGCTGTGACGATCGAGTGCACGCCTGTCCAACTCGCGACGGTGACGTTTGTCCAGCCAATGGTGCGCGAAGTCGCCTTGTACGAGCTGACCGAGAGCTGACCGCCGTGAGCTGCCAGGATCTTGTCGGCTTTCCCAACCGCGCTCGGCAGCACTGCGATGTCCGTCACCCCCGCGAGCGAGCCGGCCTTCGCGAACGCTCCCGCAACCTCCGTGCTGTAGGAGACGATGATGGCCGAACCGCGAAGCGCCACGGCGTCGTAGATCCCGTCGTTGTTGGCGTCGAGAACCAAGACTTTGCTGAATGGTCCCGTTGGCAAGCTGTCGCTGCCCGGAACCTGCCAGGCGGTCTCTTCGACAGCAATCAAGCGCCCGACAATCGTGGTCTGGGCGAGGACCGGCGTCGGCGTCGTGGCGGCGAGCGCCAGCGCGAGCAGGGGGAGGAGTCGTTTCATCGTGGAGTCTCTTTGGAGTCGTGCGAGGGCTGGGGGCCTTTCGAGTGGCGAACGTCCTGCGCCGGCAGCGCGGTTCTGGAATTCTGAGGCATTTCTTGCTGGAGCGTTCGCGCTCAGACGCGTGCCATTCTTACGGATTGTGGAATTGCGCAGATCGTTGCAACCACGGGGTTGGTCGAGGACGTTCTTCGGTCGCACGGGGCCAAGGAACTCGGTCCAGCGGACACCCATCCGGAAATTCGATGAGTCAGTGTGGAGTCGCTGAACTTGCGGTAGCCACGGTGGCTTCGGCGGCCGTGGCTACCGATTTTTTTTCTTCTTAGTCTCGTGCGCGGGGCGCGTCCTTGGTGCCGGCAGCTGGAGCAGCGGATCTGGCGAACTCCACGCCTTGTCCGGGATCGGGCCATTGATCACGACATCGCTGAGCCGAAACACGCCCTTCTTGCCCGGGCGCTCGAGCGACAGCATCAGCGGCCCGATCTTGGTGTAGCCGGCGAACTTCCAGGACCTCGGTGTTGCGCCGGCACGGGCGAAGTAATCCCAGCGGAGCACACGGCCGGTCTTCGAGTCCACGTGCAGGACATACTCGTTCTTGGGCGTCATGCCGACATGGTCGAAGCGGAGGTGTAGCCGCACGACGTCCTTCGGGTCGCCTTTCTGCCGATCGTCGATCGACAACCGGACCCCTGGGTCCAGCACCTTGAGGGGCACCAGCAGCCAGTAGAAGTCGTTGATCCAAGCCGCCTTGGCGATGCGGCCGTTGCCGAGTCCGAGACCGTCATCCTGGCGAATGTCGTAGAGCAAGACCTTGGCCGGTCGGCCCAGCATTTCGACCCGGACCCGATGGGTCCGTCGATCCCACAGCAGCCGGCGGCGCCCAAGGAACGTGAACGCGATGTTATGGACTTTGGCCCAGCCGTCGCTTCCGCCGGCGAACGCCGCGACCTTGCGGCCGAGGGCAAGCGCGGCGGCATCCCTGGCTGGCCGGCTCGCGGGCCGCGACGTGACGCCAGGCTTGCTCGTTTGGGCGATGGCACCGGACGAGCCGATCAGGATTGCGAGAACCGTGCTGCTCCACGTCGCGGACTTCTGCATCGGCTCAGCGTAGCAGGTCTTGGACGGCCTCGCGTTCCTTCTCGAGCTCCTGGACCGTGATGGCGAGCTTCTCGCGTCCGAAGTCGTCGAACTCGATGCCTTGGACGACCTTGGCCGTTCCGTCGCCGGGGCACTCGACCGGGAACGACGCGATCAGGCCCTCGCTGATGCCATAGGATCCGTCGGAGTGGATCGCCATGCTGGTCCATTCGCCAGGCGCCGTACCACGGAACAGGTGGCGGGCGTGGTCGATGGCTGCGTTGGCGGCCGACATCGCCGAAGACAGCCCGCGCGCCTCGATGATGGCCTTGCCGCGTTCTTGTACGGTCGGGATGAACGTCTCCTTGAACCACACGTCGTCGCCGATCACGTCGCTTGCTGGCTTGCCCTGGATCGTCGCGTTGGTCCAGTCCGGGAACTGCGTGTTGGAATGGTTGCCCCAGATGACGACGTTGCGCACGTCACGGTTTTCGGCGCCGGCTCGCACGGCGAGCTGAGCTAGAGCGCGGTTGTGATCGAGCTGCGTCATGGCGCTCCAGTTCTGCCGGGGAACCTTCGGCGCGTTGGCCATGGCGATGAGGCAGTTGGTATTGCACGGATTGCCGACGACGACAACGCGGACCTCGGGAGATGCGACAGCCTCGATCGCCTGGCCCTGGCCGACGAAGATGGGACCATTCTCCCGGATCAGGTCGCCCCGCTTCATCCCTTTGCCGCGTGGCTTTGCGCCGACCATGAGCACGAGGTCGGCGTCCTTGAACGCAACGTTGGGATCGTCCGTGCAGACGATGCCCTCGAGCAGCGGGAACGCACAGTCTTGTAGCTCCATGCGCACGCCGTTCAGGGCATTCAGCGCCGGCGGAATCTCCAGACACTGAATGACGACAGGCGTCTCGGGACCAAAGATCTCGCCGGCAGCGATGCGGGGGAGGATGCTGTAACCGATCTGCCCGGCTGCGCCGGTGATCGCGATTCGTCGTGCGGACATGCGGCCTTCCTGCTAGGGAACGAAGGAAAACCAGGCATAGGCCGCGAGGTCTGGATTGCAAGCGCTCTAGACAGCCTCTCTAGACAGCATTGCCGTTCCGTTCCAGTTGCTCCTCGCCCTCTTCCCAGCAGAACACCACATCGCCATTCGACGTTCGACCGGGGATGTGCACGACGAGCGGGCGCTGGCTCGGCACGCGGAGGCCGAGATGCTTGATTTCTCGCAGTGCGGATTCGATCCCCCGCCTCTCGACCGCGATCGCGGCGTCCAGGTCTTGACCGGCGATCAAGAACCCTTCGTTGGTGATCCGCTCGGCGCGCTGAGTCAGCTCGGCGTGCAGGCGTTGGAGGCTGCGGAGCCTCGTGCGTCGATCACGGATCTCGGTCGAGATGGAGCGAAGGAGCGGGATGAGGGTACGGGCTTCGGTCAGGTTCAGCCTGTCATCCATGTCGGTGCTCCTGGGCGTTCTGTTGCATCGTCTACTAACGACTGTGCGCGTCGATTCTTCCAAACTTCTCTTTCGAACTCTCCTCGAGTTCTCCTGGGCAACCTCGTGGGCTGCCTCACTGGCAGAACCTAGTGGCGCGAGCGTGATCAGTAACGCAGATCCCCGCCCCCGAGAGAGCGCCAACACAGAAGGAAACGCACGTAGTTTTCTCAGCTTTGTCGAAAGCGCGGCCCGGTCGGTTCCGGCATGATCGCTGTGGACGCCGGGCCGGCGCGCGGCCCGGGCAAGATTCGGGTCGATTGCCCGAAACGAAAGCAAGGAGGCCGAGTCGTGGTAGATCGCGATTCGATGGAATTCGATGTCGTTATCGTTGGTGCCGGACCTGCGGGCCTGGGGTGCGCCATTCATCTCGCGGATCTCGTGGCCAAGCACAATGAGTCCGCCGCGACCAAGCTTGAGCCCGAGATCGTCGTGCTCGAAAAAGGCAAGGAGGTCGGCGCGCACATCTTCTCGGGAGCCGTGATGGATCCGCGGGGGCTCGACGGTTTGCTCCCGGATTGGAAGGATCGCGGTGCGCCGATCGAGTCGGCGGTGACCTCCGATGCCATGTACATGTTTTCGCCAACCAAGGCGCGCAAGATCCCGTTCACGCCGCCTTCGCTTCGGAACCACGGCTATTCGGTCGTTTCCCTCAATCGCATGGTGCGATGGTTGGGAGAGATCGCCGAGGCCAAGGGTGTCAGCGTCTTTCCAGGGTTTCCCGGCCGCGAACTCGTTCGTGATGGCGACCGCGTGCTTGGCGTGCAGCTTCAAGACGCAGGCGTGGACAAGAACGGGCAGCCGAAGGCGAACTTCGAGGCGGGAGCGAACGTGCTGGGCAAGGTCACGGTGTTGGCCGAGGGCTCGCGCGGCTCGCTGACCAAGGGCCTCGTGCGCGAGCTCGGGCTCGACGGCAAGAACCCTCAGGTCTACGCGACCGGCGTGAAGGAGGTCTGGGAGGTTCCCAAGGATCGGATGCCGGCGGGCTTCGTGAGTCACAGCATGGGCTGGCCGTTGACCAAGCACACGTTCGGTGGAGGTTGGGTCTATGGCATGGGCGACGGTCCCGACGGCGGACGCCTCGTGTCGGTGGGTTACGTGACCGGGCTCGATTGCGACGACCCCGGTTCGGATCCCCATTACAACTTCCAACTCTATAAGACCCACCCTCAGATCCGCGCGATGCTGGAGGGGGGCAAGATGCTCGACTACGGCGCGAAGTCGCTGCCCGAGGGGGGGCTCTTCGCGATGCCCAAGAACCATGGGGATGGGTTCCTGCTGATTGGCGACTCCGGTGGGTTTCTCAACGGCATGCGCCTCAAGGGAATCCACCTGGCGTTTCGTTCCGGGCAACTCGCCGCCCAGGCGATCTTCGATGCGCTTGCGAAGCGCCCGGCACAGGACACGTCGGTTCTGCCTGAGGCCGAGCTCGCTCAGTTCCAGCGTGCCTTCGAGGCGGACTGGAGTCATGCGGAGCTGCGCAAGTCGCGCAACTTTCATCAGGGCTTCAAGAAGGGGCGGCTCGGAGGCCTCATCAACTCGGCTTGGATCACCATGACCGGTGGCCGTGGCACTTGGTTCCGCGACGCACTCTCGGACGTGCCGGGCCATGTGCACATGAAGAAGGTGCCGGCGCCGCCGATCCGCGAGCGAGATAAGCTGCCGGAGCTTGGCACGCTGACCTTCGACAAGGAGAGCGACGTCTACGCTTCGGGAACGATGCATGAGGAGGATCAGCCCTGCCATCTCGTTGTTACCGATCCCGATGTCTGCGTGAGCAAGTGCAAGGAGGAGTATGGCAACCCGTGCCAGTACTTCTGTCCGGCCAATGTCTACGAGATGGTCGCCAAGCAGGAGGGGGCGCCAACCGAGTTGCAATTCAATGCCAGCAACTGCGTACATTGCAAGACCTGTGACATTGCCGATCCCTACCAGATCATCAACTGGGTGACTCCAGAGGGCGGTGGCGGCCCGAGCTACCGGCTGCTCTGAGGGCCGGGCTGGCTCGCGCTGTTCGAGCAGCGAATCGTCAGATTGCCGGTTTCTGACTCGAAGCGGATGTCGGTTGCGTTGGCCTGCGGCGGGCCGATGCGCAGGACCGTGTCACCCCACCTACGTCCATCGCCGTGTGTCGATTCCACGACTGCCACCGAGCCCGCAGGCGTTACGTCCCAGTCGCCGGAGACCGTTCGGTAGCGAATGAGTGCCGCCACACCCTGCGGTGCTACGAGGGTCAGATCGCCTCCGCGCGAGACCAGGCGCAGTCGGCGCGCGGACTTGTCGAGTCGACAGAGCACGCTGCCATCCGTCGCGACGCCGTGGGCCTCCTGAAACGCACCGCGCAACTCGACTCTGCCACGGCCCGCGTCGAACTCGAGTTGCCCGAGCACCGGACCCACCAGCAACGTTCCCGACTCGGTTGCCAAGGTCGCGACCGTTGCCGCATATTGGGTCGTGTCGATGAGCCCCGAACGCGTTCTGAGATCCAGGATGAGCCGTGCTGGCAGCGCGAGAGTGGAGTCCACGCCGACCCGGGCGATCGGGAAATCCACGGGAACGGCGTGCTTGAGGACGGTCAAGCCATCTGCACCCTTGGTGACGCGGATCTGGCAACCCTTACCGATGCTGTTCGCCTCTTCGCTCGACTCCGCGCTGATCGTGAGTCGCTTCTCGAGGTAGGCATCGTTGGAAGGGCGCACTCGGATGTGGCCGACCGGTGCGAACAGTCGCAGGCCACGGTCGACATGTGGGATCACACAGCGGCGCGGCGGCAGTCGGAAGCCACGCTGCGTTGGGCGATGGGGGGTCATCGTGCCTGTGCACCCGCACGGGAGGGCGCCGCCGAAGAGCAGTGCCAACAATGGGACGAAGGATCTCATGGCGCTTGGAATGCTGGGCTACTTGGAGTGTTCCGTCACGACTGGGGCGACGGCTTTCTTGAGGAACAACACGGCGAAGCAGGTGTCTTCGAGTTGTTGCGTCTGGACGGGCCAGCCCCAGCTTCCGTTGGCATGTTGCGTCTTGATGAGTTGCATGGCTCCCTCATAGTACCAGTCGTGCTCTTCGATACGTTCGACACCGCTGATTTGGCAGGCGCGTTCGAGTCCGTAGAGATAGTAATACAAGTGCGAACGTTCGAACCTCGGGTTGCCGCGGACGTCGTAGTTGGTGTCAATCCACGCAAACCCGGCTCGCAGTGTCTCATCGGCTTGCTTCACCGTGGACTTGGGGATTCCCCTTCCACCCGCGAGCATCGCGCGGCAAACGCCGAGGCCGGTGAGCCCAGCGCACGTCATCGAGCCGGTCGGCTTCCACCTGTTTCTGTAGCCGAACCCACGCGCGCTCGTCCGTCTCGGGCGGGCCGGTCCCGTGTATTGGGTGAGGTGCAGCTTGCGCGGCGAGCCTTCTTCGGGGCCGGCGTCGTGCAGGAAGTGGTCCGTCAGGCCCGACCACGCGAGCGGCGTGACGGGCACGCCGCAAAGTGCCGCTGCGTGCAGCCCGAGGACTGCGTACTGCGTCACGGAGTTGTCGTAGCGCTTGCCCCGGAGATAGTTGAAGCGCAGGCGATAGCCGCGGTCGATTCGCACGTCGCGGTTTTCGAGCAGGCGCGTGACCCAGCGCTGCATGATGGTGCGGTCACTCGCCGGGACGCGACGCGGCTGCGGTCGGTCGATCAGGCCCTCGCGCAGGCTCTGCGCCTCGTTCGGCGGCGCGTAGAGGTTTTCGAGGGCCATCAGGCTCACGGCAAGAGAGTAGGTGTCGATCGGGGTTCGCTTTCTGAGCAGGTCGGTTAGCTGGCGGATTCGCTTGGTATCGCGGTCCGGGTTGCCTTTCACGAACGTCAGCAGGATGAGCGCGAGGCGACCCGTCCCATAGCTGCGCTTCCTGGCCTCTTGGCGCCCCAGGGTTGGCTTGGACAGCCACTTGTCGAGGTGAGTCTCGAGGAAGGCCGTGCCCTTCTGGATCGCCTCGTTGACGGCATGTTGGAATCCGCGAGCTCGCGGCGCGTGCACCTTGACGAGAGTCCAGGTCTCTTCGACTCGGAACTTCTGCCGCTTGGCGTTCTTGCCGGGCCCCAGGTAGAAGCCAGCGAGGACCGCCCGGAACGTCGTCACCACGCCGCGGGTCGTGTCGACCTTACGGGTGAACTCGAGCGTCGTGTCTTCGAGCAACTGGTTCCCGACCAGGCGAGCCCGAGTCCACACCTGGCCGACCTTGCGTGGGATCTTGGGGACAAAGCGTGTGAGTTGGACTCTGCCGCGCTCGCGCACCGCGGTTCGATCGGTCACGTCCTCCGTGAACACGGACCCGGTCGCCTTCACATGACCAAACTTGTGGACGTTGGCAAACTCCCGCGCAACCTTGGAGCGTGCACCGCTGCGCGCCGTCCAGCCGCTCATGCTGAACGCAAGCTGGGGGATCAGGTCGACCAGCGCAGAGCTTGGCCAGACCAGTGTCTTGTCGTCGACGAGTTCGCTCTCGTAGAAGGCTGCGGCCGGCTCCGGATGGAGCCAAAGCGGGCCTCCCGGGCCCGTCGATTTGCGCTTGCGGGTGTATTCCACGAAGGCGCCGGAAGGCAGCTTCCAGGCGAGCTTGCCTCGTGCGGGCGTAAAGCTCTTCTTGGCCTGGGCGCTCGCTGCCTCGGCGCAGACGCCGGCGAGCAACAGGGCTGCGACTTGGGCAGGTAGGGCGTTCATTCGCCGACCAGCATAGCGGTTCCTTCGGGCGACTTCACCGTACGGGAGAAGGCCGGTGTTGTAGGCTGCGCAGTCCGTTCGACTTGAGGTTCTGCCAGTCATGGACGGAAGGTTCGGTGTGATCGCGATTCCGTTGGTTCTCGCCGTGGCGCAAACCGCGCGGAACCTCGGTCGACCTAGACGGCCATCTGCTGCACGATGAGCGTCTAGATATCGCACGCCCAGGATCTTGCCGTCTTGTCGGAAGCCAACGCGCCCAACCGGGTTTGAGCTCATCCCCGATTCGGTCGAACTCTGCGGTCGTTGGGGCCCAAGGAGGCCGCGACCACACGCGGAAGGCCGTCGAGTTCGCGCGTATCCGAGCGCTCGCAAAGGCAGTCGGCACGACGCTTGCTCCGCTGGTCTCCATGGCTTCAAACAAGGCAAATCGTTGCCTTTTCTCGTTCGTTAGCCCCCTGCTCGCATCGACCCTCATTCTTGGCAATGGCGTCGCCCAGCAACCCAGGCTCGTTCGGGACCTTCGACCCGGAACGCTGCCGGTCAGCTCGCGGCCTTCGGGCTTCGTGCGGCTTGGAAACCTCAGCCTCTTCGCTGCAAGCACCCCGAGTACCGGCCCCGAACTCTGGCGGAGCGATGGGACCAGCGCCGGCACCTACATTCTCGAACTCGTCCCGGGGGCAGTGGGATCCAACCCGTCGAATCTCGTGGCGGCGGGGCGCTATGTTTTCTTTGAAGCGACCACGCCCAGCACCGGACGGGAGCTGTTTCGCTCAGACGGAACGAAGGCGGGGACAGTGTTGGTCAAAGACCTTATATCGGGACCGGCAGGCGGCGGAGTGTATCAGCCAGTGCCCTCTGGTAACAAGGTGTACTTCATTGGCCGTGACAATACCCATCGGACGACTAGTATATTTGTCAGCGACGGTACCTCCGCAGGCACGCACTTTCTGACTTCTGGGTTCTATTTCCAAGCCGTCGGCCTGGCCGGAAAACTGTTCTTCTCTCTTGCTACCCGTTCGTCCGGCCTGGAACCCTGGGTGAGCGATGGAACCAGCAATGGGACGAAGATGCTGAAGGACTTGGTCCCGGGGATCGGCGGTGGAATGCCGGGACGTCCCAACTATGCGATGAATATGGTCGCGACAACCAACGCCGTGTTCTTCATGGGGAGAG
>CAYSWE010000093.1:0-12219 GCA_964434515.1 uncultured Phycisphaerales bacterium
CTGGATTGCACGGACCAGTTTTTCGGTGCTACGCGCTCGGCCGGCCACGTTTCGCCAGCGACCTCCGGCTTCTGGTCGACGATGTAGCGCACGAGGCAGCCGCGGGCTGAGCTCCCGCCGAGCGTCGCGCGTCCGTAGTGGCCGGCCATCCGCTCCAGCCGCTGGTTGGCGAGGAAGTCTGCGATCAAGGTTGCGACCGCGCCGCGGTCCGGCTCGACGAAGGCGCGCAGCGCTTCGTGCTTGGCTCTGCGCAGGCCGTGCTTCATCGTCGCCAGCTTGCTGCACACCCAAGACCACGGCGCCGACATCGGTCCCTCGATGCCGTGCGCCGTGAGCTCGTCGCGGACCTCGGGCGAAGCATCCTTGGTGAACGCGAGCAGCCGCTCGCGATGCGCGGCGCTCGCGACCAGGCCACG
Organism: uncultured Phycisphaerales bacterium; assembly: GCA_964434515.1. Classification (GTDB taxonomy): domain Bacteria; phylum Planctomycetota; class UBA1135; order UBA1135; genus CAYSWE01. Next base: position 417 of record CAYSWE010000093.1, read on the forward strand.
GACACCGATGGCGCGCAGCTTTGGGTCGTCGGCAGCAAGCGCTGACTCGAAGGCGGCCAGCGCCGCCGGCAGCTCGCTGCCGATCAGGTTGCGCAGCAGCTCCGCGCGGGTCGCATCGTCCGGTGCCGCATTGATCTCCTGGATCCACGCGTCGACCGCGGCGGGTTCGAGTTCCGCGGCCAGCACGCGCAGCGACGCATCGGCCAGGCGTTCGAGAGTCTTGTCGTGCTTCATCGTGCTTCTCCGTTGTTCTTACTGGTCTTAGTCGCGAGCGCGACCCAACCATGGGGGACGTTGAACTGCGCTTTGTCGAGCGCTGAGTCGACATCTGTAAACTTGCACCAGGCCTCGTAGAAGCGCTTGCGGTGGGTGCTGACGTGGTTGGAATCAAAGGTGTGCTCCGGCCGTGCCAGCAGGTGCAGCGCATACCAATCCCGGAAGCGCTTGGCGTCCGGCCAGGTTGTCAGGTCCTGCAGCAGCGTGTTGACGTCGGCATCGGGCGCGAGCATCCGCTCGTGGAGGCGTTTCGCCTCGTCCGCGACCCTTTGGCGGGCCTGTTGCCAGTCCCCGAGCTTGTCGTGCCGCGCAAGCTCCGTGTGCGGGACTTTCGGCAAGTCAAAGCTCCCGTGGGCCGACGCGAGCAAGAAGTACGCGAGCTCGTTGGCTACGCTCCGATCGATGTCGCTCTTCGTCGCGTCCGCGAACTCCGCCAGGTTGCGCACCGTCGCGATGAGTGCTGTGGTCGGCGGCTCGGGCACCGGCCGGGCGATGTTGGCATGGCTATCGTCGAGTGTTAGGTCCGACGCAGGGCTCGGCTCGTCCCCGTGGCACCGTTTGTGGTCGATCTTCAGCTCTTCGGTGTAGTGCGTGCCGTTGGCGGCCGCGAACAGCGTCACGAGCCAGACCCGATCGCCTATGGGTTTCCCATTGGCGTAGCCCGACAGACCATTCCAGACGTACTTGCGCAGGCTCGACTCGCCGTGTTCTCTTGGCTCGAAGGGCTTGCGGCGTTGCGACGTGGAGCGGCGCAAAATGTCGCTCGCGACGGTGCGTAGCGCGGTCATCGCGTGCGGCATTAGGATCGAGCGCTGCTCGTCTTCGTTGCGTGCGCCGCTGATCACTCGCGCGCGCTGCTTCGCAATCAGCCCGCGCAGGAAGTTCGGCACATCAGCCTGCGCGCTCGGCCAGAAGCAGAGCTTCGCGACAAACTCTCGATCGAAGTAGGCCAGCATGCGCAGGCGCAGCTCGTGCAACAAATACAACGGCAGCGCCAAGTCGTTGCGGTTGCTGTATTTCGTCACAATCTCCGCGACGTCGTCGGGACAGACGACCTCGAGTACGGCCATGATCTTGGGCGCGACGCGACGGCAGCGTTCGCGCGGGTCTTCGGACTGTGCGGGCATCTCGGCTCCTGATCCAGGGAGGGGGACAGCGAGAATAAAGGCGCGCGCTTGTCACGATCTGTCAGCGCGCGAAGAAAAACCTCCAGATCCACAGCAGACTGCGTTCTGTGACTCCGATACGCGCTCCAACGGTCTCGGCATGCACCTGCGGTGCGAACTGCCGTTCGGTGCATCCGTGGCCAAGCACTCGCTCATAAGGCTCGGCGAGTTCGCTAGGGTGAACTCTCACCGACACGGTGTTGCGAGTTCTACGACGTCGCGGCGGCCGCGAGTGCGCTCGGGATATCCACCGCGTGTCCCTGCAGGTGCAGGGCGTCGCCGAGGGCCGCGAGCACGCGCGTGACCGAGGATAGGTGCGCGCCGTGCCCCATGAGCCCGATGCGCCAGACCTTACCTTTGAGCGTGCCTAGACCGCCGCCGATCTCGATTTGATGGCGCGTGCGCAGATGGCGCTGCACGCTTTGTGCGTCGATACCGTCGGGTACGCGGACCGAGGTTAGCATCGGCGTGCGCAACGCTTTCGGGACGAGGCATGAGAGTCCGAGCACGTCGAGGCCTCGATAGAGCGCGTGCGCCACGTCTTCGTGTCGCGCGATTCGCTCCTCGATACCTTCTTCGAATACGTCGTCGAGTCCCGCAGCGAGTCCGTAGATTGCACTGATGGGTGCCGTGTGGTGATACACGCGTTCGCCGCCCCAGTAGGAACCGATGAGGTTTACGTCGAGATACCAGGATGGTGGCTTGGTTGTGCGCTTCGCCGCCTTGGCCATGGCCGAACTCGAAAAGCTGACCGGTGAGAGTCCCGGTGGGACGCTGAGGCACTTTTGGGTTCCGGAATACGCCGCGTCGACGCCCCACGCATCCAGGGTGACGCGCGTGCCGCCCAAGCTCGTGACGCAGTCCAGCACGACGAGCGCGCCGGCGTCGCGGGCGGCCTTGCAGATGGTCTCGACTGGCTGGAGGACGCCCGTGGACGTCTCCGCATGCACGAAGGCTGCGACCTTGGTCGGACCGGCGCGGATTGCTTCGACCATCGCGCCTTCGTCGAGCGCCGTGCCGTAGTCGGCGCGCACCTCGATCACGTCGCCGCCCTGTCGCTCGGCGATGTCCTTCATGCGTTCGCCGAAGACGCCGTGAATTCCGATGACCACTCGATCGCCGGGCTCGATGAGGTTGACGAGACAGGCCTCCATCCCAGCACTTCCGGTCGCGGAGATCGGCAGCGTGAAGGCATTCTCGGTGGCGAAGAGGCTGCGGAGATCGGCCTGCACGCGGTCCATGAGCGCGAGGAACTCGGGATCCAGATGGCCGAGCACGGGCGCGGCCTGGGCGGCGAGCACGCGGTGGCTCACCGGGGAGGGGCCAGGACCAAGCAGAAGAATCTCGGACGGGCGAAACGGCATGCGTTCAGTCATGTCGCCGAGTATAGGGCCGGAGGCTCAGATGAAACGGACGTAGCGTCCGCCGCTGTCCTTGGCGAGCCGACGGAGCAGGGCGCTGTCTTTGCCGAAGGAGATCGTGTGGATGATGATGCGCCGTTCGCGGTTCCAGCGTGCGACGGTTGCGGCCAGTTCGGCGGGGTTGGTGATCTTGCCGACCGAGGGATCCCCGTCGGTCAGGAGGTAGATCGTGTCGACGAGCGGATCGTCGAATGCGGCGCGAAGGGCGGCGTAGATGTTGGTCCCTCCGCCGGCGTGGAGGCTTCGCGCATACGCGGTTGCTTCGGCCTTGTTGGCGGCGGTCATCGTTTGCAGTTTCGTCGACCAAGGCCGCGCACCGGTCGAGAACGGAATGAGATTGAAGTATAGATCTGGAGCGGACGCCTTGACTACCTGTGCGAGTGCTTCCTTGGCGGCGCGCAGCCGCGGTGTCTTGGCCGTACCCGCCAGCGCCTGCATGCTGCCCGACGTGTCGAGTAGGAAGCAGGTCCGCTTCGAGGTGAGCGGGATGTCGTAGTAGGTCAGCGCAGCCGACAGGCGTGCGATCGGCTCACCGGGCTTCTTGCCCTGCTTCTTGCGCGTGCCGGCAGCGATTGGTCGGGGCATGCGAAAGTCCCGCTCCGCCGCTGCCCACCAGCGCTTCCAATACTTGGGTCGAGGGTAGTTGCGCTGGGTTAGTTCGACGAGTGCGCCGAGGCATTCAGCACCGAGTCGACCGCTTTCGGTTTGCAGATTGTGGACCAACACGCCGATCGAACTCTTGGCGGGCACGCGTCGCAGGTAGCCGTAGGCAGCCGAACGCACCTGCCACGCGGGGGCTGCCGCCAGCGCGCGGATCCGGGGCAGAGCCTTGGCGTAGCGCAACTCGGCGAGCTTGTCGATGGCGAGACAGCGGATCGCGATGCTGGGCGAGTCGAGTTGTGCCATGAGCTGGCTCGGCCAACGCGCGTCCCGTCGCAGCAGCGTGTGCATCGCGGCCATTGCCTCGACCTGCAACTCTGGGTTCTTGCCATGGAAGAGCCTCCTTAGCTGAGGCAGCGCCTCGCGGTTGTGGTTCCTCGCAACCGGAAGGAGTGCGGCGAGTACGACGGCGGTCGATGGATCGGAGAGCGCGCCGATCAGCGCACGGCTGGCGGCCTTCGTCTTGAACCGACCGAGCATTTCGACGGCGACCAGGCGGTCGATGGGTTTGTCGGAAGACTTGCGGATTGCAGCGAGCTTACCGACCAGGTGGTCCCGGATCGTCGGTTGGCGGCGAAGCACGCCCAACTCCGCCGTGACGGCCGCGGGCGACGAGATCCCCAGTTCTAGGAGCGCCGGCAGCGTCTGTGCGTCTGCGAGTGCTGCGAGGGCGAAGATCACGGCACGCTGCACCGCGGGTTGCTTCATCGACTTTGCGTCCCGAGCGGTCGTCAGCGTGAGTTCTCGGGCACTCTTCGCCTTTGCCAGCGCGAGCTGTCGCAAAGCTTCGCCGCGCGTTGCGGCGAACTTCTCGTGAGTGAGCACCTCGAGGTGCGCGAGGAAACTCGGTGGCTTGGGACAAGAACGCAGCGCGACGAGCGCTTGGTAGCGCTCCGCCCCCTCGAGGTGCATCGTCGCGGCGCGCAGTGCTTGCGCCGCAGCCGGTCTCGCGCGCGCGACGCTTGCGAGTGCTTGGATGGCCGCGGTGCGGGTTGTCTTGCGCGCGGCGCGAGTTGCATCGACCAACGCGGTCATCCCAGCCGCTTCCTGCACGAGGAGACCTCGAGCTGCGATTCTCTGCAGTTTGGCATCCTGCGACTTGTTTAGCTGGCCGCGCATGAGCACGAGGGTGGTTCGATGCTCGTGCAACGCAAGCAGGCCGAGCACTGTGCGGCGGATCGCCGGGTTCTTTTCGGTGTTCCATAATCCGAACAAGAACTTGCGTGCCTGCGGCGTTCGGAACGGCCGCAGCAGCCTGATCCCAGCCAGTCGTTTGGTTGCGGTCTTGCTCAGCTCGGCTTCGACGCGGCGCCGAATGCTTTGGAAGGTCGGCTTGCCCTTCTGGGCGACTCGTCGCGGTGCCCAGCGGCCGGCACTGGCGGCGTGGGGGACGAGAAGGAGCACGGCGATCGCGATTCGGCAGAAGATAGCCGTCATGCGACTATTGTATCGGTTCCCGGCCCGGTTGCGGGAGCAACAGGGCGTAGATGTGGCCGGAGCTGAGCCGCGAGATGGGCGATGAGCGATCCACGAGCCAGCCAGCTTCTGCCGCGAGCTCAGCGACGCGAGTCGGCCGAAGCGTGTTCTTGGGCCGCTTCCTGTCGAACGGCTTGCGCAATCGACGCAGCGTGTTCTTGACCGAGTGGTGCGAAAAGTAGGTAAAGATGACCGCGCGCTTGGCGATGCGCATGAGTTCGCGGACGTGTTGCTCCCGGTGCGCCAGCTCGGAGAAGTGATGGCTGAGCCGAATCGAAACCGCCAGGTCGACGGCGTCATCACCCAACGGCAGCGACGTTGCCGAACAGCGCAGGAAGCCGGCAGCCCGATCGCCGTGCGACTCGCGGCTCAAGTTCAGCATCGTCGGCGACACGTCGGCCTCGATGACGTCGGCGCCGCGCCGTGCGAGCAGCCCGAAGAAACGGCCGAACCCGCAAGGCACGTCGATGGCCGAGCCGAACGCTCCGATGCGATCGATGTAGCGCTCGAGGATACGGCGTTCGACTCGGTCCGAGAGCTTGCGCTGGAGCTTGGATTCGTGATCGTGCCGGTAGGCCTGTGCACCGCGCTCCGAGACGTAGTTGTCGATCTTGGCTTGTTCCATGCTCGGGCAAAACTGCTCGCGGTGCCGGAAGAATGCAAGCCCGCGTCGCTGGAAGCGTGGATTTCGTTGAGAATGTGCATCCTGAGCAAAGCCCCAGCGCAGATAGTTCTTGATGACGCAACGAGAGATCGACCGCCGTTTCCGCCAGTTCCGCCGCACCGGGGATCCCGAGGCGCTTGGACGAGTCTTCGATGCGGTCGCTCCCAAGCTGCTCGTTGTCGCGGTTCACCTCGTGCGGGATGGTGCCGCGGCCGAGGACCTGGTGCAGACGACGTTCCTCGCCGCCATCGAAAAAGTCGAGACGTTCGATCCCAAGCGTCCCGTCCTCCCGTGGCTACTCGGAATCCTCACGAACGAAGCGCGGATGCTGCGCCGGCGAACCGGCCGCGTCGTCGATCCAGCCCGGCATCGATCACCAAGGCCAGTCGCTGATCCGGCTGATCTTGCCGCATCCGCGGAGTTCGGCGAAACGCTGGCGCGGGCACTCGATGCGCTTCCCGAGCACTACCAGCAGGTGCTGAACCTTCGGCTGGTGCACGGGCTCGTGCCGCAGCAGATCGCGCATTCCCTCGGCTGTCCGCCAGCCACGATCAAGAGCCGCTTGCGGCGCGGGCTCGACGTGTTGCGCGCTGCGCTTCCGGCGGGGTTCGCGCTTTCGGCCGCCGCAGTGCTGACGCCGACGCGAGGGATGGCGGCGCTCCGCCAGACGGTAGTCGAGGCAGCGCGACTCCGTCTACCCTCGCCGACTGCTCCGCCCTCGGGAGCGGTCTCGCCGGCGCGGTCGCCGGCGTCGATCGCCAAGGTCATCGCCCTGGTCTTCGTGGCGGTCGGTGCGGTAGTCGGCATGTTCTCCTTGCGGCCGTGGGCTACGGATGCGCCCCTCGCCTCCATGCTGGATGGAGGTCTCTCCATCGATGCGTTCCCTTCCGGCCGTGGCGCTCGCGTCGTTCGCCCGGCACGAGCGCGCCGGCAGTCGGCGCTCGATGTCGGTGCGTCTGTCGTGTCGACGCGGCGCGAGGTCCTCATCGAGGGGCGTTGTGTCGATCCCAGCGGCGCACCGATCGTTGGCTGCGAGATCGTCATGGACGGTCTGTGGCGGAGTTGGTCCCGAGACTGGTTCAAGACACCCATTCCGTGGGTGCGTCCGAGCCGCCAGCGGACCGACGCGGACGGACGCTTTCGCTTCGAGTTCGAGCCGCCGGAACCCTTCCTCCTGCAGCTCAAGATCCTTCCGAAGCGGCACGTTGCCGCGATCTGTCTCTGGACGCACTTGGACGCGGGTGGGAGCGAGGACCTGGGGGACATCGTTCTTCCGGCGCTGCGCGCCGTGCGTGGTCGTGTGGTCGACGAGCAAGGGCGCGCCGTCGCGGGTGTCCTGGTTGACGTGGCGTCTTGGACCTTCCCGGCGGTCCGCGGCGGTAGTGGCGCGTTGCACAAGCTCCGGCCACAGCAGGTTCGCTCGCGAGCGGACGGAACGTTCGGGCCAGCGTTCTTGGTGCTTGCTGGAGATGCGACGCTGCGGGTCTCCGACGAGGTCGAACTGGTGAGTTCTGGCCGTATCGCGGCCGACGTCTCGGAACGTGTGCTCGTTGTGCGACGCCGCGCGACGATCTCGGGTCGTGTCATCTCCGCGAGCGGTCTACCGCTGCCAGGTGTGGGGGTCGTCGCGCGCGGGCGCTTGGCGGTTGGTCATGCGACGAGTGAGTCTGACGGAACGTTCGTGCTTCACGCCGATCGGCGTGCGGATCGCGATGCGCCCGTCTCGGTGTCGACCGACGGAACCGGTTCTGTGCCTGTGTCGAGCGCTGTGGCTTCGCGCTGGGGGGCCAACAACGTCGTGCTCTCTCGTGAGCCGCTCGCGAAGACTCGTGTGACAGTGCGCGACGCCGTGACGCACCGGCCCGTGCAGTTTTTCGCGATCCTCTGCCGGCCACTCGAGTCTCGCTTCGCCGGGATCGACCTGGACTGGATTCGCCACGTGTGCATCGATCCCAAGGGCGTGGTCGAGGTCGATCGCGTCTACCCGGGACGCAACGAACTGATCGTCTTCCCGAGCTCGCCGAAGCTCGCACCCTGCCGGCCGATTGTGTTCTCCGCGGGCACGGCGTTGGTCGAGGTCGAACTCACACGTCGAGAGTCGATCCTCGTCGAAGTGCGCGATCTGCATGGTGTGCCCGTGCGCAGCGCGCGTGTTCGCTTGCTGCGTACAGCGGGGAGTCGGGATCGACTGGACCTCCACCACTACGCTTTTTGGCGGCTTGCGCCAGAGTATCGTGCGTCCGACGTCGAGCCCGTGCCGGACTTGGTGTCCCAGGCACGCACGGATGGCAGCGGCCGCGCCAGGCTCGGTCTGCCACGCAGCTCCCAGTTCCGCCTCGCCGTCATCGGTGACGCCGGTGTCGCTCTCGTCGAGCGGGTGGTTCGGCATGCCCGTCCGGGCAAGGTCGTGCGCTTGCAGGTTCCGTCCAGTGCGTCGATTCATGGCGTCGCCCGGCTGGTCGGCCGACCGTTGCCGCCGACCTGTCGCGTGCGCGCGCGTGTACTCGTCGGGCATCGCTTCGTGCGCACTGAGCCTGTGTCTGTCGGCGTGGGTGGGAGGTTCGAGGTCGCCGGGATTCCTGCGACACGCCGCGTGCTCCTCGAGCTCGAGCTGCCCGGTCCGCACGGCTTCCTGCGCTTGGTCAGCCCTGCGCACATCGACCTGCGCAACGGTGATGTCGAGCGGACGTTCCGTTTTGCGCTTCGACGTGCTCGCGTAGAGGTTCGCTTGCCAGGCGCGAAGTCTCTCGTCGGTCGCAAACTACGTGTCTTCTCCGTCGAGGAGCGTGCCACGCTGTTGGCTCGCGTCGCGCGCGAGCCCGATGCGATCGTGCTCGACCCTCTGCCTCAGTGTCGCTTTCGCATCGACGTCGACGACGCTGGCGCATGGACGCCCGTGTCACCGGTGCTCGACGGACGGCGCATCCACGGCGCCGGCACCACTGAGCGTCGTTAGGATCACGCGCCCTTAGGCTTCTTCTCGCGCTTCTTGATGTTCTTCCGTTGCACCCACTTGCCGGACTGCAGTTGGAACCAGTCCGTTGGCTTGGCCTTTCGCAGATTACGGATCCCGTTCTGGATGGCGACCTTTGCAGGTGTGGTCTTGAGCGCACGCGCGAGGATTGCGTAGAGGGCGAGGCGGTCTTTGTTTTCGCTGGCGATGAGTCCGCCGACGGTGCCCTTCTTGGGGTCCTTGGGGTCGAGCCTCTCTTGAGCGTGCTTGCTGCTCACACAGCCCACCATGCCCTTGTAGGTCTCGCCGATTTTGCCTGCGGCGCGGAGACGCTCGAGTTGCGGATAGCGCTTCTTCATGCGGCGCTTGAGCGTCATGAGCATGGCTTGTTGTGCGTGCTTCTTTGCCGGTGTTGGTTTTTGTCCGCGCGCGGATGGCATCGTGCAGACGACGAGGGCGAGGAACATCGGGATCGAGTGTCGGCGGATCATTTTCCCTCCTGCGGGCTGGGCTGGGTCTCGGTCGTCGCGTCTGGGGTTCGGTCGCCGGTGTCCTCTTCGAAGTCGAAGAAGTCGTCGAGTTCGCGTTGTACCTTGACGTTCACATCGACCGTGATCCGAATGGGGCGGATCTCGATCGGGTTTACGTCGATGTGGTGAGATGTGCATGCCACGGCGCCTATGCCCGGGATGGACAGGAGTACGGCTGGTAGCAGCTTGATTTTGAGACGGCGCCAATTCATCACGGGGTCCTCTGGTCAGTCCTTCTTGTCGAGCTTACGTTCGATTCCACTGCGAGTGTCGTCGACTCCCTGCTTGAGGTCGAGAGCTAGGTTCAGGAGCGAGTTGATTCCGTTCAGGTTAACGTTGAGATCGAGTTCTTGGGGGACTCTGCGGCCCTTGCCTTTGAGGTGGACGGCGAGCGTGAGGTCCTCGGCGTGCGGGAGCACGTCGAACGCGAGTCGTTCGAACGCAAAGTCGCGGAGTGCACCGAAGATTCGCCTCTTGATGAGCTCGTGATGTTCGGGCGATACGCGGCGCGCGATCTGATCGACGTGCGCCTCGAGGAGCTTGGTCGTATCCTCGTCGTCGGAAACGCGCAGGATGCCGGGCCGGGTCGTGGCGATGTGGCCGGCCAGCAATCGGACCCGCAGGCGCGGGCGCCAGGCGACGCTCGCCCGAAGGCGGCCGGAGACGCGCCCGGTCGCCGCGACCTTGTCCTTGCCGAGCATGTCGCACCAGCTCTGCAGGGAGAGGTTCCGGACCGTGAGGCCGAGGCTCAGCTTGGACGTGTCGGGACCGACGCGAAACGCTCCTGTTTGGATCTCGCCGCCATCCTCCATGGTCCAGCGCAGGTTGGCTACCACGAGCTCGTGCCCCTCGATGGCGAACACGCAGTTCCCGGCGCGGATGCCCATGTCGCCCAGCTTGATCTGTTGCCATCGAAGTCTCTGCCGCGGCGCTGAGCGCGGCTCAGTGAGGTCCGGCCAATCGATGCCGAGCTCGAAGCCATGGAGCTCGAAGCCGGCTAGGCTCTCCGGCCAAGCGCCCGCGAGCGCGAGCTTGCCGCCCGGCGCGGTCTCGATCCGGAGAGCGCTCTGCATCGTGCGGGTCGAGCCTGCGGCTTCCGTCACGGCGGCGGACCAGAGGATGCGCGTGCCGGTCGCCACCAGGCTGCGCCGTCGCCAGCCAAGGCGGAAGTCCGGGTTGCTAGCGAGCTTCAGCTCGGCGACGCGACCGTCTTGCACCGAGCGGATCCCGAGGGTTCCTGTCAGTGCGAGTGGTTGCTCACAGTCGCCTACGTGGACGCGGACCTCGCCGATCGCCGACCCGGACCGAAGACTGCCCGCCACCGAGAGTTCTTGCGCGCCCATCGCCATCGTGAGCGACGCGGTCAGGCGCGTCGCGTTCTGTTCCAGCACTGCACTGCCGGTGAGTTCGGGGATCCGACTGCCCTTGGGCGGTACGATCCGCAGGTCGCGCAGCGTGAGCCTCTGCATCGGCAGCCTGATCGCGGGAAGTTCGGCAAGGAGTGTGCCCGAGGGGGGCTTGGAGTCGTTGGCCGTGAGCCGGTCGAACGGCGCCAAGGACAGGCCCGTTGCTCCCCTCGCCGCGAGTCGCCACTCGACACCGTCGAGAGCTACGATTTCGACCCGCCGATCCAGGAGTTCCGCGGGTGTGAACGTGACGTGCAGTCTTGCGATGTGCAGGGTCGCGTCGTCGCCGCAGCGGATCGGAGCCAGCACGAGCTCGCGCCAACTGAGTCGTTCCACCTGCACGTGGGCGTTGGCAAGGCCGGCGTCTTCGAGCGCGGCAGCCAAGCGATTGGCCAAGACCTCGGGCACGACAAAGAACCAAAGCGCCGCCAGCAGACCGAGGACGAATAGCCCGCGGACGAGCCAGCGATGGAGGCGTCCTGGCGACGTTGGTGCTTGGTGCGCGCGTGTCACTCGTCGGCTTCGAAGCCGAGCAGCGCACGCTTGATCGCGAGACCGCCGCCAAACCCGGTAAGGCTACCGTCAGCGCCGATGACGCGGTGGCACGGCACGACGATGGGAATGGGGTTGGCGCCGTTGGCTCGGCCGACGGCGCGCACTGCGTTGGGCTTGCCGATTGCTCGCGCCAGTTCGCCGTAGCTCATCGTCTTGCCGAAGGGGATGTCGCAGAGCGCTTTCCACACGAGCCTTTGAAACGCGGTTCCGGGGAACCGTAGCTCGAGTTCGAATCGGGTACGCTTTCGCGCGAAGTATTCGGCGATCTGCTGGGTCACACGTCGGCACCGCCGCGCGTCGCGGATTGCCTGTGGCAGTGGCTCACACCGGTCGGCATGAAACTCGATGCCGACCAGCGCTCCGGCTGCGTCGACGGACACGCCGAGTGCGCCGACCGGCGAGGCGACGGTGTCGGTGTAGATCTTGTCGAGCGCGGGTTGCATTTGGCTGAGGACCTACGCCAACAAGGGGTGCACGACGTGGGCTTTTTGCACGCCGGTGAGCCGCACGTCCAAGCCTTGGTGTCGGATGCTCAGTCGCTCGTGGTCGATGCCCAAGCAATGCAGGATCGTGGCGTTGAGGTCGCGGACGTGGACCGGGTCTCGCTCGATGTTGTAGCTGAAGTCATCGGTCTGCCCGTGCACCATGCCGCCGCGGATTCCGCCGCCAGCAAGCCACATGGTGAAGCAGCGCGGG
>CAYSWE010000094.1:0-12172 GCA_964434515.1 uncultured Phycisphaerales bacterium
CTGGACAGGCATGGCGAGACAAGATCGTCGGCATGGTCGCCGCCGCAGGCGGCGAACGCTCGTACATGTCGCTCATGCCACTCGCGAACTCGCTCATGCTGGACTTCCGCTGCGTGATCGTTCCGAGGTTCGTGTATGCGAGCGCAGCAGCGTTCGACGGATCGCGACTGACGAACACCGACGTCGAGCGACGCACCGAGGAGCTTGCTGACCAACTGCATCACTTCGCCGAGGCGCTCTGTCACACACGAGAAACGTAAGGACTGCAAGGTGAGCACTTGAGTAGCAGCGTGCGCGGGTTCGGACCGATTGCTTGCTTGACACGAGCAACTGCACTCTAGACCCTGGGAACTCGTCGTCGGTCGGACGTTCTACGACCATCCACCTCCACTCCATGCTCACCTTAGTTTGACCCTCGCAGCCGAACCTCGATCGGGACCAGCGACCGACCTCGGGCAGCGGGGCCGCCCACGGGCAGCGTCGTTTCGGCGCGACGCCGTGTATCAACTCGCACTCCTGCTCATCGTCACCATCGCCGTGGCGGAGCGCGTATCGGTCGGCCTGGACGTGTTCGTCGACGGCGACGGATGGGGCTACTTGGGCCCCGCGCTGACGCTGCGCGCCACGGGCGAGATCCTTCACATCCATGGGCGAGCCCTCCTGTACCCGGCATTCGTATGGGGAATGCTAACGACGTTCGACAGCTACGCGGCTTTGGTCGCCGTGCAAACGGGCTTTGCATTTCTCGGCGCCGGTCTCCTGCTCGCTAGCTGGCATCGAACTCGATCTTGGGTCCCCTTGAGCCGCGGCGCCAGGTGCTGGCACCAAGCCGTGGGGCTAGTGCTGTTGGCTGCTCTACTCTGGTCGACGGACTCGATCCTCCAAGAACACTCTCTCCGACCTGAAGCCGTGATCCCGCTGTTCGCAGGCGCGCTCTGCTATGGGATCGTCCGCCTGTTCGAACTCGCTCGCCACGGAGAATCGTTCGGTCGCTTTGCCGTGTTTGCGGGCGGAACCATCTTCGTTGCCGGAGTCCTCTGCCTGCTCGTTCCCAAGTTCGCGCCTTGCGCCGTCATCACTACGGCGATCACGGTCGTCCTCGCGCACCCGCTGGGATTCGGCACGCGGCGCCTACTCCTGACGTTGGTCGCAGCGTGGGCCGCGATCGTCGTCTTCTTGTGGCTCCCGGAACGGCACATGGCCGAACGAGACTCCATCGCACAGACCTTCCTGCCAGCGACCTTGCTTCTCTGGCACATGGAAACGTCGGCGCCCGTCATGCGGCACGACCTAGCCACGAACCGACTCAGCGACGACGACCGCGCGCTCGTGCAATCCCTGCTCCGCTGCTACGAACACGAGCGCAAGCGAATGCGCGAGAGTCCCGGTATCTACGCAAGCCTAGGCTACAATCCGGACAGACTCCTCTACGGAACCGCGGGTAGCTCGATCCAGCAACGGTTCCCCGACGTCTCGGAGTACCGCCGCTTCTGCCTTGCCAACTTCGCCCGTGGCGTGCTGCGATCGCCACTTCGTTACCTGGCGAAAGTTCTGTTCCAACTCGAGCTGCCGTACTTGCACGCGTCCCCGTGGGGAACGTCAGCACCCATCGATCTCGACAGGCGCAAGCGGGAGAGTCGCGTACTCCTGGCCGAGTTCGAGGAGAAGGCCTTCACTCGACACGGAGCAGCCGGTCGGCGAAGAGGTCGCTCCGACCTCGATGCACCCCATCGGACCAAGCGCTTCCACGTGCTGTGGCGCCCGCGAATCGGTGGTGCGTATCGAGCGATCATCACGGGTCTCGGCCGAGCCTACGTGTATGTGCTCGCCGCGACCGCGCTGCTGGCGCTCCTGCTCTGGAAGTTCCCAGGCCAGTTAGGGATCGACGCCGACCTACGGCGTGGGTGTCTGCGGATGGCCTGCCTCGGCGCCGCGATCACCCTCCTCGGTACAACCCCCAACCTGGTCTCCGCCACAGTCCATTCGCTCGAGATCTCACGCTACTATCTGATGCTGCGCCCGTTCGTCGTCCTTTCACAAACGATCGCGATGTTCGTCATCGGATGCTCACTGTTGCGCTCGTCGAGACACTGGATGGCTCGGACACAAGACGCATCCTCCGCGCGTCAGTAGCCGGCACCCGCTGGCAGCGAGACCTCGATTGGGCGCATAGGTCCGGGTTCCACCGTCACGGTCGCGACCTCCAACAAGGCTCGCTCCCATGCCGTGGAATCGCCTGGATGCTCTGCGAGAAACGCCGCCCGATTCCGGCGGCCCAGCAGATCCTTCCGTACCACACGAACGGTCCACGCGCCGATCGGCAGCCGAACACTCGCCAGACCGTTCGCGTTCGGCGCTGGCAGAAGGATCGGTCCGCCATGCGCAGCACTCTTCGCGCTCAAGCTCGCACCAGCGACCGGCTTTCCGTCGGTGCCGAGGACCGTCAGTCGAACCCTGCCGGTCGACAGACGAAACGTCTGCTCGACCGCCCGGCCAGCCACGACCGTAACGGTTCCTGCGGTGGGGAGATTGAGCCCCCCCAAGTCCGGCGAGTGAACGCTCAGACGATACACGCCGGCCGGAACCATGGTCGAGAAACGTCCGCGCCCGTTGGTCTCCAAATACCGGGAAGTCGATAGCTCGAGGCCCGTGACACTCCGACCGCGCCTACCGTGCAGTACGATGCGCCCCTTCTTGAACGTTTCCCCATCCAAGAACACGGTGCCGCTGAGCTTGGTGGGAATGAGCCGTCGGAGATCCAGGTCGAGCTTGCGCGTGTCGCCGTCGCGCAGCCCCTCAAGCCGAGCAACCACTTCGGATGCAGACATGTAGGCACTTCCCCAGGCCTTCGTCGACACGAACTGCAGGTCCCAGTCACCGGCCGGAATACCCGTGATCTCGAAGCTTCCATCGGCCGCGAAGACCACTCGCCCCGTACTCGGAATCGCCTCCGACGCTGCTCCGTGCGAGCGAACGAGTCGAAGCCCGGGGAGCAGCGATGCGTCGCGCCCCTCGATCTCACCCGTCGACTCGAGGCCCACCTGCTCACGGAGCTTGACCAAGAGCTCCACGGGCGACAAACGCCCGACGACGCGCGCGCCACCGGTCACGTGGACTTGAATCGTGTCGAGGCTAGCGTCGAGCACGACACCGTTTACATAGGTCGGAACGTGCGCCGGACCACGAACGCGAAGCGCTAACGGAACAGCCCCCGGTCCGCGAACCACGATCTCACCATGGTCATCAGTCACGCCGGCTTGCACGCGAATGGCCTGCTTGTCACGCATGCCGACCGAAAGCCCGTCCGCGTCGACGACCGACGTCTCCGAATCGAGAGCAGCGCCCGCAAGGGGCTCCACCAGATCGACGTGCGTTCCCACGACCGGAGACTCATCCTCGCTCGTGACTCGCACGGTCCGCGACACAGTCCGGTTCAGCCGAACGTCCAGACGCCGCACCCCATGATCGCCCACGCCGAACTCGATGAGCCGGCTCCGTTGCCATTGAGTCCCGCGCGGCTCGACGATCAAGAAGTGACTCCCTCGGATCAATCCCGCTAGCGTCGTGAATCCGTTCTCGTGCCGCCCGAGCTGCCGCAAGCGCATATCGGATGCGCTCCGATTCCCTCGGGTACCGGGCTTGGGAAACACCCGCACTCCGTAGTCCGCGACGCTTTCTCCCGACTTCGCATCGCTCACGCAGAGCACGACGTCGACGCCGAGACGCATGACAACGCGCACGTCACGCTCACCCCACGCTACGGGCTTCTTGGTCTTGGCGTCCTCGAACCCTTCACGCCGGAGCACCAAGGACATGGGTCGTCTTGGATCGATGCGGCGACGCTTGATTCGAAACTTCCCATCGCGCCCACTGCGACCACGCCAAGGATGGAAGAACACAGGGCGACCGACGTCCGGGGCGACGACCGCGCCGGCAATGGGCTCGCCGCGACGATCGACTACGACGCCGGTAATCGCGTCCATCGCAACCTCCGGACCGACAATAACGTCGACGCTCACCGGAGCACCCCCGGCGGGGATATCAATCTGCTTGGGCTCGAGGACCAGTCGATTTCGAAACACAAACGCCCAGGTTCCCTCTGTGACCACCGAGGGCATCACAAAGCGGCCACCATCGTGAGTCGACGTTGTAAACGACCTGCGACGCCAGATGTCCGATTTGCGATGCCAAGGGGCCTCGCCTGGCACAGGCACGATGCGTAGCTCAACCCGCGCCTTGACGATGGGCCGGCCGTCGCGCTCGAGCAGGCGGCCGGTGACTGGAGATCCCACGACGAAAACGACGTCGCCAACGTCCCTTCGATCCCCGGGCAGGAAGCCTCTCCAGCGCCCGGCCATTCTGACGTAACGCTCCACGTCGAAGTCGACCCGGAACTGATAGGGCGGAGGCGGAACAAACGCGAATGAGAACCGGCCATCCGGTCCCGTCGTGTAAATGTCCGGATCCTCCCAAACCACGGCGTCATGGTTACGCCGGTAGGCGTCCATGCGCTTAGAGTTCGCAACCCAGCCATACAGCCGGACCCGACAGCCTGCGACCGAGTTGCCATGGACGTCGACGCATCGACCGAACAGCCGAGCGAGCTTCGCGCCCGGTGCGACCGGCCGTTTGGCGTCCGCGACGCGTCGGACAGACTCGACTGGACGTGAGATCCTCTCGGCGACTGGAGGTAGGATTGCCTCGCGCTCTGCGACGCGTGCCTCATCCAGCCTGAGGTCGGATCGACCAGAGTGTGGCCACTGCCACACAAGAAGTAAGAGCAGCACGACGGCCAACCCGCCGACAATGAGGCTTTTCATAGTCGATGATCCGTACAACAACTCCGGCAGAAGACTCTGACTCTAGGGCCTCGCTTTCAAAAATTGAACAACGGAAAGACCGGCAGGAATCCGCTCTGATTGAAGTTCAGCAGCCCGATTTGTAAACCACTCCCGGCTTCGTTCAGCAGTCCGACCTGGACGCCCGCCAAGTGCTGGGCTGAGTTGTATGGTGCAATCTGAACACCAAACGCCTCGCCCGCCATGTTGACCAGCAGACTCGACTGCAGCCCGTAGAAGCCGCCTGCCCCCGAGACCATCCCCAGCTGGTGGCCATAGAGACGGTCACAAAAGTTGACACCCCCGATCTGCCAGCCGCCAACGAATCTCGCCTTGTTCCCAAAGATGGAGATCTGCGCCCCAATCGTCGGATACTCGGCAGGATTCGCCCCCCTGGAACCACCGCTGTTGTAGTTAGCCAACCCAGCGAGTTGTACACCGTAGAAACTACCGCCGGACGAGTTGGCGACAAGAGCCAGAGCCAGTCCGCCCCCGCCTAGAGATCCTCCGATCCCCAAACCAAGGTCGAGACCAAAGACCTTCCGGTTGTCCGCGGTAAACACCGACAGCCGCAGCCCATGAACCGCCCGGTCGACAGGAAAGAGCTGTGCCGTTCGAGTCCAACTGAGCTGAATCGGGGTCCAGCCGGTGTCGGATGGGCGACTCGCCGGACGATCGCCACTGGGCGTCTCGTCGCCACCGTGCTGCCAAGGCCTGAGGTACGTGCCACAGCTCATTGCGAGTAGCGTAAGAGAGCCAGCAGCAAGACGCGGTCGAAAGCGGGGCGTTGCCTTCGCCCCGGACCTCAGGATTCTCCACACCATGACGAACCCTTATTGGCTCGAGGCAATCCGATCAATAAGATTCCAAGAAAGCGGCGTACCCCGAGCGATCGCGACGCTGGCGCAGTGGCCAAGCACACTCGAAAGCGCCTTTGGCGGCAATCCATGGCCCGGCCTGATCGCCCGGACGTTGTCGCGGGTCAGCCGTTCGCCGATCGCCACGTCCTCGACCACGAATAGCGAACGTCGAAAACTCGAGCTGCCGCCCTCCGCATCCGTCGGACCATAGTGCACCTCACCTAGCGCTGCCTCGGCGGCCCGCACGTCGGAGACCAGCTGGCCAAACTCCGCCGGCTCGAGCGAAAAACCCGAGTCGGGCCCACCCTCCTCACGCGAAAGACAGACGTGCTTCTCGATCAAGCACGCGCCGAGCGCAACCGAGGTCACTGGGACCACGGTGCCCAAGGTGTGATCCGACAGGCCGACGGGTAACCCGAAGCGCTTCGCCAAGTCCGGAATGGTTCGTAGATTCATCTGCTCGATCGGTGCGGGGTAGGCACTCGTGCACTCGAGCAGAACGAGTTGGTCATTCCCGGTCTCGGCGACCGTCGCGACCGCATCAGCAATCTCGTCGAGCGTCGCCATGCCTGTCGACAAGATGACGGGCTTCCCGGTCGCCGCCACCGTGCGTATGAGTTCGAGGTCGACGATCTCGAAGGACGCAACTTTGTGGGCGGGCACGCGCATCGACTCGAGCAGATCCACTGCCGAGCGATCGAACGGCGTCGAGAACAACACGATCCCGACGCGGTCGGCGTGCGCCTTCAGTAGCGGCTGCCACTCCCACGGCGTCGCCGCCTCGCGATAGAGGTCATGGAGCTTCCGACCCGCCCAAGGACTGCCCTCGTCGATACAGAACGGTGCGCCGTCGCAGTCGATGGTCAGCGTGTCCGCGGTGTAGGTTTGAATCTTGACCGCATCCGCGCCACACCGAGCAGCGGCCTCGATGACACTGTAGGCATGTTCGATTCGATGACCGTGATTGGCAGACATCTCCGCAACGATGTATGCGGGATGCCCAGCACCAATGCGTCGCCCAGCGATCTCGATCTCCTGCCTCATGCGGGAGTCTCGTTGCTGGCCAGCGCATAAGCAACCAGAACGCGTCCAGCGCGCGAGGCTCCCCGGCCATCCACGAGCTCGAACCCAAGGCCACTCAACTCCGTGCGGCGATCACCGTCGGCAATGAGTTCGGCCGCTCGCTTCGCAAGCTCATCCACCGTCGTCGACTCGACGGATCCGACGAGTTCGATAGCTCCGAGGCGCGCCATGGCCGAGCAAACGCCCGCTTGGTTGTCAGCAGTCTGCAGAACCAGCGCCGGCAATCCGAGGCAAGCGCACTCATAGACCGTACCACCACCCGCGGTCACGACGAGATCCGCCCGCATGAGCAACGCGGGAAAGTCGGCGTCGCCCTTGTGCAAACGAACGCGACCATCACGCGAGGCAGTTTCTTCGACCAAGGCGGCGTGCTCGAAGGCCGGACCGACGATCACGCCAATCCGATAGTCCCCCGCGACGCTGCGCAGCGCGTCGAGGACGACCAGCGTCCCATGGTGCGGGTCCGAGCCGCCCATGGTGACCAAGACATCGTCGACACGACCATGCTGAGTGCGTGGCTCGCGCGGACGCATGGCAGTCACGGCGCCCCGCACCAACAAGTATCGCGGGCCGACCAACACGACGGGCGCCTCCGGATACCAAGACTCGTCAACGCCGACGTTGTGATTCAACACGATGCTCGCGCAGTTCCCGATCTCCGCTCGTCCGGCGTCGTCGATCACGACCAACGGAGACTCGATCGCCATGCGACGCCACTGGTCCTCGCCCAGCCCGTAGTGATCGACAACCACCAACGCCGCACCGGCCTGCCGTCCGATCTCGCACGTCGCGTCCGCGTCGGCGGCCGCATCCAGGTCGTCGGCAAGCTCCATCATCGGCACACCGGCCTTCCGCGCTAACGCATGCGGAAGACCCGCGGCGCACCGACTGACCAACATGGGCGCACCACCCTCCTCGCGCGCGGCGCGGGCGAGCGTAAGGCAGCGCATGACGTGTCCGATTCCGATCTCGGCGGACGCGTCTGCACGGAAGAGAATTCTCGGCCGGCCCACGTTCACACAGCCTGCTGCACGATGGCAGCGTTGAGCCGCCCCCACTCAGGGTGATCGTCGAGCACCGCCAGGACGTCGCTCGAGACAAACGACGCATCGCCATCCAGGGCTTGGTAGATTCGATCGACTAGAGTGAAATCCGCTTCGACATCCACGGTCCAGCGCAGGTGCGAGAGATCCCTGGCCTGTCGGTGATTGACGATCCGGAACTCGTCGGGATGCTGATACAGGTGCCAAGTGACGTGCTCGCGGGCGCGCCGATCGTCCGCGGTCTTCGCGATCCAATCGAGAGTCTCCGTCAGCACGATCTCGGTGTCGAGTCCGCGCGGGTAAGTCCGTTCGAGCGTGTTGGTGTAGCAATCCACGAGGCCGGACTGGCTCCGCGCGGTGAGCATCTCCGCGATCACCGTGGGATCGATCAGCGGACAGTCGGCGGTGATGCGCACAACGACGTCGGCATCGAGCTCGTCCGCCGCACCAACGTACCGCCCGAGGACGTCGGCCTCGGATCCACGAAACACAGACGCACCTTCCGTCGCGGCAACGGCGGCAACGGCGTCGTCTCGAGCAAGCGTCGTCGTTGCCACACACACAACATCCACGCCTTGCGCCGACCGCACTCGCTGGATGACGCGGGCCAACATGGGACGACCACACAGATCGCGAAGCACATTGCCTGGCAGCCGTGTCGATCCGCTTCGCGCCTGAATGATCGCAGCAATCGTCATTGAATCACCTCATGCAGACTGGCGACAACAACGTCGACATCGCCATCGCTGAGCCCGGGGAACAGCGGAATCGTCAGCGCCCTGGCATAGTGCTGTTCGGCGCCCGGGAAGTCGCCCTCGGTATGCCCCAGGCGATCGCGGTAGTACGGCTGCAACGGAACGGGATAGTAGTGCACTTGCGTGCCTACGTTGCGCGCAGCGAGTTCCTCGACGACGCGGCGTCGCGACTTACCCAGCGCCGCGAAGTCGATGTGCAAGACATAGATATGCCACGACGACCGGGCAACCTCGAACGGCGACGGCAGTACGGTGTGCTGGAGTCCGGCGAGTTCGGTGTGATAGCGCGCCGCGATGTGCCGGCGACGGGCAACAGATCGATCCAGCTTCTCCAGCTGAGCCAGCCCCAAAGCGCAGGCGATGTCCGTCGCGCGGTAGTTGTGCCCAGGTTCGTGCATCTCGTAATACCAGGGTCCTTCATCCGGTCTGCGCAGCTTCGTGCGATCCTTGGTCAGTCCGTGGCAGCGCGCGCGACGCATGGTATCGGCCAGATCCGCATCGTCGGTGAGCACCACGCCACCCTCGCCCATGGCAACATGCTTGACCGGGTGGAAACTGAACACGACCATATCCGAGTTCGCGGTCCATCCGACAGGCGTCCCGTCGGCATGCTGGGCACCAAGCGCGTGACACGCGTCCTCGATGACCCTGGCCTTTGGCGCCGCGGCCCGGACCAGTTGGCGCACAGCGCGCATATCGCACGGATACCCCGCGAAGTGCACCGGAAGCACGGCCTTCGTCGCGCGGTTCAGGCAGCACTCGATGTCGGTGACGCGAACGTTGCCCGTGACAGCGTCCACGTCGGCGAAGCGCGCCTTGGCGCCAAGGCTTACGCCCGCCGCTGCGGTCGCGACAAACGTATTGGCCGGCACGACGAGTTCGTCACCGGGACCAACACCGGCGGCGATCATAGCCAGGTGGAGCGCAGCCGTTCCGGAGCTGCACACGACGGCCTGCCCAACGCCGGCGAGCTGCGCCAGCCGAGCCTCGAAGCGAGGCACGGTCGGCCCCTGCGTGAGCCAGTCGCCACGCAAGACCGCCACAACAGCGGCGATATCGTCCTCGTCGATCAGGTGGCGGCCGTAAGGGATAGTCCGAGAGCTTCCTCGACGAACGGTCGTAACAAGACCTGAATCTCTTCCGTGCTGAGCCATTGTGGATTCGTATCACTGGAGTAGACGAAACCGTCTGGGCAACGCCGCCCACAGGGTCGATCGAGAGAGGCACTCCTGTTCCACCACGAGAACGACGGCTCGATCACAAAGTGGTCGTCGTACTCGATCGTCTGCCGGGCTTCGTCGGCGGGGACCAAACACTCATGGAGCTTCTCACCCGGCCGAATGCCGACAAACTCGAGCTCGCACTCGGGTGCGATCGCTTTGGCAACCTCGACGACGCGCATGCTGGGAATCTTCGGCACGAAGATCTCGCCACCAACCATGGTCTCGAACGCGCGACATACGAGTTCTACACCCTGCTCGAGCGTGATCCAAAAGCGCGTCATGCGGGCGTCGGTTACCGGAAGAACTCCCTTCTCACGCTGCTTGAGAAAGAAAGGCACGACCGAGCCCTTCGAACCAAGGACGTTGCCATAGCGCACCACTGCGAAGCGCGTGCCCGACTCTCCACCAAGAGCATTCGCCGCCACGAACAACTTGTCCGCACAGAGTTTGGTCGCCCCGTAGAGATTGATGGGGCTCGCAGCCTTGTCGGTCGACAACGCCACGACGCGCTCGACTCCAGCGTCGAGACTTGCGTGAATGACGTTCTCCGCCCCGGTGATGTTCGTGTGGATGCACTCCTGCGGGTTGTACTCGGCGAGGTCGACATGCTTCATCGCCGCCGCGTGCACCACCACGTCTACATCGCGGAACGCGCGCTCCAGCCTCGGCAGATCACGCACGTCGCCGACGAAGTAGCGTAGCTGCGGATACTCGCTCGGCGGAAAGTGATGGCGCGCCATGTCGACGTGCTTCTGCTCGTCGCGGCTGTAAACGACGATCCGCCTGGGCGCATCCGATCGCTCCAAGAGATGCCGGACGAAGACCTTGCCAAACGAACCAGTGCCACCCGTGATGAGCACGTTCTTACCGCCAAAGAGCGTCATGCAGTCTCCGCGCACAGATTGGGGGAAGCGCCACGCGTGCATCGACCACGCCGGCTCCAATCTATCGGTCGTAAGGGACCTTCGGCTTGAGCCGCCGCAGTAGGAAGTCGATCAGTCGCCGCTGCACGCCGGGTGATGCTTCGGTCGGGTGATCCGCATCCAAGAGCAGTTCGCACGCGACACCAAGCTGCTTGCAGCGATCGCGCAGCACAAGGGCGTGTCGCGGGTGATGCATGTATTGGTCGTAGGTCTTGGCCGGAACCTTGCGCCGTCGCCAGCTAGCGAACAAGAACAGCGGCGGATCATCCTTGCTGAGCCAGCCAAGCAGGTCGACCTCCTTGATGATCGCCCGAGCCTCAGGTGTGTCGAGGCCGCCGCAACGGCGCCCGAGCCGCGCAACCTGGCCCTTGAAATAACGGGCAATGAGCGGCGGTGGCGGACCGACCAGGTCGTTCCAGCGACGCAGGTCATAGGTACACTGTCCACTGAGAACGCCAGCCGCACAGATCCGCGTCGATTCTCGTGCGATCGGATCCTTGCTCGTCGCATCGGCTCGGTCGTCTCGCGTGGCCAACCACAGAGAAATGCCCGCGCCCGCCGACACGCCGAACGCAGCGATCCGCGCCGGGTCGAGACCGAGCTTTGCGGCGTCATGGCGCAGAAACTGCACGACTCGCGCACAGTCGGCAAGGACCCCCTCGAGCTCAACCGCCGCCAGAAA
Source organism: uncultured Phycisphaerales bacterium (assembly GCA_964434515.1). Classification (GTDB taxonomy): domain Bacteria; phylum Planctomycetota; class UBA1135; order UBA1135; genus CAYSWE01. The sequence goes on from CAYSWE010000094.1 coordinate 11,408, forward strand.
GCGGTAGTTGGCGGAAACCACCGACACGCCATGGCGCAGCAGTTCCGTGATCAACGGAGTGAACCAATATAGGAGAACGCTCTTGTCGCCGCTGCGAAAACCGCCACCGTGAAAAAACACGACCACGGGAGTCCGCTTGTCACTCTTTGGCCGGTAAAGATCCAACACATTACGACGGTTCGGCCCGTACGAGAGGTTCGTCTCAAGCTTGCCGAGCGCACCCTCCAGGACGGCTCTCTTTGGTCGGTGCTGCGCCGGCAGCGAGACGCTCGCCGAGATCGCAAACAGCACCGTCGCTAGGCGCCGCCTCGCGCTACTCCTCAAGGGGAACATTCCAATATCGCTCGCTCACGAACTTCTGCCAGGATTGCCGGACCCGACCCAAGGGAATCTCGAGCGCCTGCGTCCAACGTGGCGCCACGGGTTTGCGAGGAAGCAACATTTCGGCTTCACGTGGTGTGCGGTTGGCCTTACGCCGATTGCATGGAATACACGCGAGAACACAATTCTCCCAGGAGCTATGCCCACCACGCGAACGCGGAACGACGTGATCGATCGTCAGTTGCGATGTCCCCGGACGGGCCGCGCAGTATTGACACTGATTTCGATCCCGCTTGAACAGGTTGCGCCGCGTAAACGGCATCGACGTGCGTGGCACACCGCCATAACGGGTGAGCACGATGACCTCCGGCGCGCGAATGCGTAGGCGCACGGTCCGGATGCATGGCTCACCAGGAGGGATCGCCAGGTCGGCCCAAGTGTCGA
>CAYSWE010000095.1:0-10024 GCA_964434515.1 uncultured Phycisphaerales bacterium
ACGACGAAGCCGCGCGGCGTCCGTATGCTTGCGCCGAGGCGCTGCTCGCGACCCTTCTCGGATCGGTTGGCACGACTGGGACTCAAGCGAAAGGAATCTGACCATGGCCGAGCAGCACGGAGGAAAGTCGCCCGAACGGAAGATTCGCGTTCTCGTGGCCAAGCCAGGCCTGGACGGCCATGACCGAGGTGCCAAGGTCGTCGCGGCGGCCCTGCGCGACCGCGGTATGGAGGTGATCTACACCGGCCTTCACCAGACCCCAGAACAGATCGCAGCGGCCGCCTTGCAGGAAGACGTCGACGTCGTCGGGCTCTCGATCCACTCGGGCGCGCACATGGCGTTGTTCCCGGAGATCAAGCGCTTGCTCGACCAGGAGGGGCTCGCCGACGTGCTGCTCGTCGGTGGCGGCATCATCCCGGAGCAGGACGCGCGAGAGCTCGAGCGCCAAGGGTTCGGCAAGCTCTTCGGCCCGGGCAGTCGAACCGACGAGATTGCCGACTGGATCGAGGCCGCCATTGCTGGCCGGTAGCGCCAACACGTTGTAGGTTCCCTTGCCTCTATCCTTCCGATTGCCAAGACCGATTTCCCTGGAGATGTCATGAGCGGCGAGAGCTGGCACAACCTGATGCTCAGCGAAGAGCAGGAGATGATCCGAGAGACGGCTCGGAAGTTCGCGGAGGACGTCCTTGCGCCGATCGCCGAGGAGATCGACCGTGCTTCGCGGTTCCCCAAGGACACCTTCGGCCAGATGGCCGAGCTCGGCTTCCTCGGGTTGCCAGTGGATGACACCATCGGCGGCGCCGGCATGGGGCATCTCGCCTACGCGATCGCGCTCGAGGAGTTCGCGCGCGTCTGTGCCTCGACCGCTTGGACCCTCGCCTCGCACCTTAGTCTTTGCACGAACTTGATTGCCAGCGCCGGTTCGCCCGAGCAGCGCGAGGCGTTCGTCGGGCCGCTTGCGTCCGGCGAAGTGTTTGGTGCGTTTGCGTTGACCGAACGCGAGGCGGGCTCGGATGCGGCTTCGATCGCAACCACGGCGCGGGTCGATGGCGACGACTACGTCATCGACGGCAGCAAGGCCTACGTCACCAATGCAAACATCGCCGGGACGTTTGTGGTGATCGCGCGCACCGATGCCGATCCCGAGGCCGGCGCCAAGGGGCTGTCGGCATTCATCGTCGCCGCCGATTCCGCCGGGATGACGATTGAGCCGGGACCGGAGAAGCTCGGCATGCGCGCCGCGGACTGGGGGCATGTCCGCTTCGACGGCGTGCGCGTGCCGGCCGCGAATCGCATCGGCGCGGAGGGCGAGGGGTTCGTGATTGCGATGCAGGCAATCGATGCCGGGCGCGTCGCGCTCGCTGCAATCGCGCTCGGCATCGGCCAGGGAGCGTTGGAGCGGGCGACCCAGTATTCCCAGGAACGCATTGCCTTCGGCAAACCGTTGGTCAAGCAGCAGGCTGTCCTGTTCAAGCTCGCCAATATGCAGATCCAACTCGCCGCGTCCCGTCACCTCGTTTACCACGCGGCAAGGTTGCAAGAGGCGGGCGGCGAAGTCCGGCCGGCGGATGCCGCGATCGCCAAGATCACCGCGTCGGAGTGCGCCATGCGCTGCACCGACGAGGCCATTCAGATCCATGGTGGCTACGGTTATGTGAGCGAATACGCAGTGGAGCGAATGTATCGGGACGCAAAGTTCTGCGAGATCGGCGAGGGAACCAACGAGATCTGCCGGATGGTGGTCGGGCGCTCGTTGCTGGACTCGCAGTAGGCGGCCGTTGTCTCGCGCGATGCGTGCAGGGGCGCGACTTGGCCTCGGTGGCATCGACGTCATCGCGCTCGACGGCGGCTCGATGGCTTTCTCGGTCCAGCGTCGCAACGGGCAGCGGGTTCGCCTCGAACTCGCCGTCCGGCCAACGCTCGTGCGTGGCGACGGCTGGTCCTGCTTGATCGACGCCGGGTTCGGCCCGGCCGACCCCGGTCGGCGGGCCCGCTTCGAACTCCAGGACCCCGAGCCGCTCGAGGCGCAGTGTGCGGCGTACGGTTGTCCTGCGCCGGACGTCGTCCTGCTGACCCACTTGCACTTTGATCACGCCGCCGGCGCACTCGTCGTCGCCGGCGGCGTCGAGCGGCTGCGTTTTTCCAAGTCGCGCCACGTCGTCCACGCGGATGAGTGGGCCGGCGCCGTCGCCGAACAGCGCGGCGGCGATTTACCGGCAAGGTTGGCGGCAGCGTGCGCGCAGGCCGGCGCCGGCGAGTTCGAGCAGCTTGGTCATGATGTCGCCTTGTTTCCGGGACTACAGCTCGCGCGTGTTCGGGGGCATACCGAAGGGCTGATGGTCGTTTGGGTCACCGGGCGGGAGGGTGTCTGTGTGGTGGCGTCGGACCTGGTACCGACTCGCCGCTTTCTCGAGCCCCGGCTCGACCGGCTGGCGGACCAGGAGCCGGAGGTAGCCTTGGCGTCGCGCCAAGCTGTGCTTGGCGCTGCCGCTGGGCGCGGCGCCTGGGTGGCGCTCTACCATGATCGATCGACCGCGTTCGCTGCGATCCAGCCGTCCGACGGCGACAGCTTCGTGATCACGGACGCGGTGTGAGCGACCACCGGCGCCCCTCGACAGACGCGCCGATCTCGGCTTAGCTGCGGGGGTGATTCGTTTCGCCTGCCTCGCTCTTCTGCTCTTGATCCGCCCGCTCTGCGCCTTGCCGCGCAGCGGCGGCCCGGTCGTCATCAATGAGTTTTGTTACGACGACACGGGTGTCGACGATCGCGAGTTCGTCGAACTCTACAACCGCTCGTCCACGGCGGTGGATCTCGGCGGGTGGGTGCTGACTTCGGAGGATCCACTCGGGCGGAATCCGAGCTACACGATTCCGGCGAATACGAAGCTCGCCGCGGGCGGTTGGTTTGTGCTGGGCAGCGCGCGTGTTCCCCGCGTGAACCTCGTGGTCGGCACGACGAATCTCTGGGAGAACAATCAGGAGTCGTTGACGCTGCGGGATACCAAGGGGCGCATTGTCGACACGGTTGTGTTCGAGTCCTGGCGTGGCGTTTGGAATCGAGCACTGGTCGAGGGCGAGGGCGTCTGGAGCGACTTCACCAGCGTCGATGGAATCGAGACCTCGTGGTCGCGGGTGCGCGATGGGCAAGATACCGGCAACAACCGTGACTTCCGCCTCGTGGCTGCAAGTCCTGGCACGAGCAATCGTCTTGCGTTCGGCGGCTACATCGACAACTTCAACGCGCGTCCCGTCGGTGCGCAGGTGTTCGATTTTGGTGGGAGCTTCGCGCGTCCGCACGTGATCGATCCGCGCCGACAGAGCATACTCAATCCGAGCAAGCTGGTGGCTTCCCCGGACGGTGGCAACGCGAGCGTGTTCTGGGATCCCCGGGGTGGCGGCAATCACTGCATGTTGCTGCGTGACGGCGCTGTCGATGTCGTCGTCGAGGCTTGGGTCTACTTCGCTGCCCAGCCCCTCGGTGCCGGTGAACGCGAGGCCTGGAGTTTGGGAGTGCAGGGCACGAGTGGCACGTTCTATCGCTTCCCGAACCTGTCTGGCAAGGACCCAGGTTTCGTGGCGAACGGCAACACTGGCATCGCGCTCAGCTACGAGCGCACGAGCTCCGGCGGCGTCCTCTACCTGATGGATCACAACGACGGTGGCTGGGGGCGGGGCGCGCGGTCGCGACCGCGGCTGCTCGGCAAGGTCGCAATCCAGCCGGGGCGCAATGATGGCTGGCAGCGACTGCGCCTCGAGGTGCGCGGGGCGCTCGTCGAGGCCCGCTTCGGCGGAACGTGGGGCTGTTCGAGCGATGGCATCTTGTTGACCGGCAAAGCCGCCGCGCCGGCTCTGGGGGGCGTGTGGGTCGCGTATCGCGAACAGCTCCAGAGTCTGGCCAGGGCGCGACCGTTCACCTGTGATCGGCTCGAGATCCGCGCGCCGATTGGTGGTGCCTTCCACAGCGGAACGGCCAAGGCTACGACGCGTGGATTGCCTCGGCTGGAGGCACCCGTGGCGCCGCTGCTTGGGCGCCGCGACTTCGCCCTCGAGGCGCGTGGTCTCGTGCCCAGCTCGGTCAGCGTGCTCGCGTTTGGGTCGATGCGACTTTCTCCGCCGATCGATCTTGGGCGGCTCGGTGGGCAACGAGGCTCGTTTGTGCAGGTGCGCGGCGACGTTCTGCAGACGGTGACGTCGCGTGCGGACGGCACTCTACGTCTGGTCTTTGCGCTGCCTTGCCTTCCGAGCTTGGTTGGCGCGAGCTTGCACTGGCAACTCTTCGACGTGGATCCGGCGCTCCGCGTGAAGCTGCCACTCGGCAACTCGGATCTCCTGACCACGACGTTTGGCCGTTGAGTTCCGTCCCGGAGAGCCCCACGCCGTTCGTCCGCCTGTCGCGCGAGGTCGTGGTCGAGAATCCTTGGCATCGCTACTGTATGGATCGCTATACGCAGCGCGACGGATCGGCGGGAACCTATCACTATGTCGACATTGCAGGCTCGGCAGCGACGATTCCGTTGTTTTCGGATGGCACCGTGGTGTTGGTCGAAGGGTTTCGTTATCTCCTGGACTGCTGGCTGCTCGAGTTCCCAATCGGCGGAATGCAGGCCGGCGAGAGCGCGCTTTCGGTAGCCCAGCGCGAACTCGAGGAGGAAGCTGGACTCGTGGCTTGTGATTGGCATTCGATCGGCTCGTTTGCACCATACAAGGGTGTCTCGAATGAGATCTGTCACTACTTCGTGGCACGCGACCTCGAGTGGACGGCTCAGCGGTTGGAGCCCAGCGAGGACATTCGTGTGCACCGTATGCCGCTTGGCGATGCACGCCGCCGGTTGCTGGATGCACGCCCGGCCGACGGACAGTCGCTTGCCGGGCTGCTCTTCCTGGATCGTTGGCTGGCGTGCGAGTCGGGCGGCGCGTTGGATTGCGAGCTCCACTAGCCCTCGCTCCGGTCCGCTGCTGTGCCTATCCTCGGGAGCGTGGCTTCTTCACCGCGAACGAGCTGGTTTACGACCGTCATCGCCTGGCTGCGCGGTGCGGCGGGGGTGCTCTTTCTGGCGTTGCGTCGGTTCGTGGCCAACCAGGGCAGTTTGCGCGCCGGCGGACTGACCTATCTGACGCTCATGGCGCTCGTTCCCGGGTTGACCGTCCTACTGGCGATCGCCGGGGCGTTCGGGATTCGTGACGAACTACGCGGCTGGGTCGAAGCACGCTTCCGGGATGCGCCGCAGAGCTTCGTCGAGATCAAGGACTTCGTCATGCGGCTCGTGGACGGCGTCAAGCTCGAGGTGCTCGGCACGGTCGGCTTCCTGGCGTTTGTCTGGGTCGTCATGTCGTTGCTCGCCAAGGTAGAGCAGGCGCTCAACGCGACCTGGCGCGCCGAGCGCGGCCGCACGCTGGCCCGGCGCTACGCCGACTACGTGGCTATTCTGTTCCTCATTCCGATGCTGGTGCTCGTCTCGACGGCGCTGCGCACCGTGCTCGAGTTCGACTGGATCTGGATGGGCTTGCCGTGGCTCGAACGTTTCGTTCGCTCCGGCGTGCGCATGCTGCCGTTTGCTTTCATCTGGATGGCGGCAGCGCTCGTCTACAAGGTCATGCCGAATGTCCGCGTGCGCTGGTCGGCCGCCGTCGTCGCGGGTTTCGTGGCCGGCCTGTCTTGGCATGTCGCTCTCGGCGTGTTCATTCAGCTACAGGTGCGGCTCAGCCGTTCCAACGCCATCTACGGTTCGCTCGCGCTCCTGCCGGTTCTGCTCTTGTATCTCTACATCTCGTGGATGATCGTGCTCTGGGGTGCCGAGGTCTGTTATGTCGTCCAGAACCGCCGGACGATGCCGGTTCCCGGAAGCGAGCTGGCGTGGTCACCGGCGCGCGCGCGGCGCCTCGGGCTCGGTTTGATGCGCGCATCGGCGGACGCGTTCCGGGGTGGAAAGGTGCTGCGAATTGCCGACTTCGCCGGTTCGAGCGGATGGCCACGCGGGCGTGTGGAAGAGGTCGCGGCCCTGCTGGTGGCAGGTGGTTTGTTGCACCGCGTGCGCAGTGGCCAAGCTGTTGTGCCGGCGCTTCCGCCCGGCGAAATCCCGTTCGAGCGCGTGTTTGTGGCGCTCGATGGGGGCGACGAGAAGGCTGGATTCGGGCTCGCAACGGACGACGAGCTGGCGCTGCAAAGCGCTCGCGATCAGCTGGTTCACGTGGAGGGAAGCATATGAGACGTAGCGTTGCTCGGTTGGTCGTTGCTCTCTTGGGGATCTCGGCTGCCAGTCCGTGGTCCATCGCCCGCGCGCAGGCTGGCGCCGCACCCGCTGCGGTTCTGCCCGCACCGGCCGCGGTCGACTCTCTGCGTGCCGAACTCGCTCGTGTGCTTGCCTCGCGCGATCTGCGCTTTGCCCGGTTTGGCTTTCAGCTGCTTGAGGTCGGAGCTCAGGGTAAGCCCAACCGCGTTTTGCTCGAGCACGACGCGGATCGTGGCTACATGACGGCTTCGAACATGAAGCTCATTGCGTCGGCGGTCGCTCTCGATGTGCTCGGGCCAGAATTCGTCTACACGACGCGGCTCGTCGGTCGCGGCAAGCAGCTTGGTGCGGCGTTCGCGGGCGACCTGGTGTTGGTTGGGGCCGGAGATCCGACGTTCGGCGCTCGGGCGTTCGAACCGAACGGAGCGACGGCGCCGTTCGCACGGATGGCGAAGGCGTTGCGGGCTCGCGGCATCGAGTATGTCACGGGTTGCGTCATTGGTGACGACGACGTGCATCCGGACGAGATCATGGGACTCGGCTGGGACTGGTCCTACCACGCCGACTGGTATGCGGCGCAGGTCTCTGGGCTCTGCTTCAATGAAAACTGCATCGACCTGATCTTCGGCGGGACCCGTGTCGGCGCGCCTCCGACCTGCAAGCTCGATCCGGAAACCGCCTACATCGAACTCGTCAATCACGTCCGGTGTGTCGACCGGGCCTCCGGCGATGTCGTTTTTTCTCGCGGGCTCGGTACCAATCGCATCGTTGTGTCGGGCACGTTGCCGGTGCAGACCAAGGCGAAGCGAGATTGGGGTAGTGTGCACAATCCGACCCTGTTTGCCGCGACGGTTCTGCGCGAGGAGTTGATGCGCCGCGGTGTTCGCGTCGATGGTCCGGCTGTCGATGGCGACCAGCTAGCCGGGGGCAGCGCCGCGACCGCGCAGGTCGTGTTCTATGAGCATCGGTCGCCGTCCATGCGCAAGATCCTGGAGTCGCTCAACAAGCGCAGCCAGAATCTCTACGCGGAACAGGTCCTGCGCACGGCCGGGCGCAAGCTCGGCGGTGATGGTTCGATGCGCAGCGGCGCCGCGGCAGTGCGGCGGGTCTTCGCGAAGTTTGGCATCGACACCGATGGACTCGTAATCGCGGATGGCTCGGGGCTTTCGCGGCTGAACCTGGTCCAGCCGCGCCAGCTGACCGCGCTCCTGGCTGCGTTCGTCCACCATGAGCACGCCAAGCTCTTCTTGGCGACTCTGCCGGTCGCGGGCATCGACGGCACGTTGCGAGGGCGTTTTCCGCCGGGAGCACCGGCGCACGGGCGCGTTCTCGCCAAGACGGGCTACATTGGGCGCGTCGTAGCGCTTTCCGGCTACGTGCCGCGTCGAGGCGACACACCCCTTGCGTTTTCGGTGCTGGTGAACGACTTTCACGCGCCAACGGCTCGCATCAAGAAACTCGTTGACCAGCTCGTCAACCGCATCGCGGCGTTGGCTGGTCCGAACTGAGTCGACCGGGGCGTTTCGTTGGAAAGAAGACTTGCGAGAAGACTTCTTGCGAGAAGCGGGTCGAGAGATCAAAACCGTGCGCTTCGTTCGCACGCGGACCAAGACCCTTAGGACGAGAAACATGATGAAATTTTGCGCCGGCGCGCTGCTGTTTGCCATCTTTGCTGCTCCCATGCCTGCCGCCCAGGGCTCGGTGAAGATCGGTGTCATCGATCCAATTCGAGTCCAGAGCACGTCCAAGTGGGCCGGGCGTCTGGTTCTTGAAGTGAAGCGGCAGCACAGAAAGAACGTCGATTTGCTGCGCGACCTCGCCAAGAAGATCGAGAAGGCCGAGAAGGACCTGAAGATGTGGTCGCCAGGTTCCGTGGAGCGGGATCGAGCGACTCTCGAGGTCGGCGTATTGCGAACCCGCTTCAAGAACATGGAGTCCATGTACCAGACCTGGCGGGATCGTCGGATCGCCGAGGTGATCGTAGCCGTGCGCACGAAGATCGGCGAGAAGGCCGCGTTTCTCGCCAAGAGGCGAGGGTTGGCACTTGTGCTGAAGAAGGTGTCCCTGCCGAAGGATGGAAAAACCTCCGAGAAGCTCATGGCCGTTCGGAACCGAATCGTGCTGTATGCCGCTGACGAGCTCGATTTGACCGACGACGTGGTCAAGCTGATCGATGCGGACGAGCCCGCCACGGGACGTGCTCCGAATGCGAAACCGGAGCCCGCGAAGAAGGCTGCCACGATCCGGGAGGCCAATTCCGGAGGCAAGCGCCCGCTCCAACCGCGGAAGTAATGCGAAGCGCCGGAATCCAGGTCTTCATGAATCATCCGGGCTAGCACTAGATCATGCGTCCCAGAGCTCAGCGCACTATCAAGACCCCTGTCGAGTTTTCCGGTCGTGGTTTGCATACCGGCGGGGAAACCATCGTGTGGATCAAGCCTGCTCCGCCCGATGGCGGGGTGATCTTTTGCCGATCGGACTTGGAGGGTGCGCCGCAGATCCCTGCTCACATTTCGAAACTCGCCTCCAAGGAACGACGGACGAGCTTGCGCGAGGGGCGGGCGGATGTCAGCACGGTCGAGCATCTACTCGCCGCGCTCTACGCGCTCGAGATCGACAACGTCTTAGTCGAGATGAGCGGCGAGGAGGTTCCTGGTCTGGATGGCAGTGCCCTGCCAATCGTCAATCTGCTGCACGAAGCCGGTGTCGTCGAGCAGCGCGGCGTGCGTAAGACGTTCAAGCTCGACGAACCGATCTACGTTCGCGAGGGCGACGTGAGCTTGGTCGCATTGCCGGCCGAGGAGGGGTTGTCGCTCCAATATCATCTGGACCATCGGACGGGTGACATCGAGGCGATCCAGTCCTTTGGCCTCAAGGTCACGAGCGAATCGTTTGCCACTCAGATCGCGCCGGCGCGGACCTTCGTCATGCGTCAGGAGGTCGAGGCGCTGCAGGCGGCCGGTTTTGGCAAGGGGGCCAACCGACAGAACACGTTGGTGATGGGCCCCGAGGGGCCGGAGGACAACGAGCTTCGCTTCGACGACGAGTTGGCGCGCCACAAAGTGTTGGATCTGCTTGGTGACATTGCGCTCGGCGGTTTCGACCTGTGTGCCCACTTGATCGCGACTCGGTCGGGCCATTCGACCAATCATCGGCTCGTCAAGCAGTTGCTCGAGCGCATGCGCAAGCTCGAGGATGAGGGATACCTCGCGCGTGAGTCCGGGATGAACATCCGGGACATTCTGAAGCTGCTTCCGCATCGATACCCGTTCCTCATGGTCGACCGTGTGATCGAAATGGAGGGCTATCAGCGTGGCGTTGGGATCAAGAACGTTACGTTCAACGAACCGTTTTTTCAGGGACACTGGCCTGGGCAGCCGATCATGCCTGGCGTGATGCAACTGGAGGCGATGGCCCAGATGGCCGGGATCCTGTTGTTCCGAAAGCTCGAGAACACTGGCAAGCTCGCGGTACTTTGGAGTATTGACAAAGTCAAGCTGCGCGGTGCGGTCGTTCCTGGCGATCAGCTGCGGATCGAAGTCGAGACGATCCGCTCGCGGCCTGGGCTTGGACACGTGCAAGCGCGCTGTAAAGTCGCCGGAAAGCTCGTTGCCGAAGCTCGGCTCATGTTCACCCTAGTGGATGCATAGTGGGAGGGTGGCTGGATGACTGAGTCAACACGGATTCATGCGACGGCGCTCATCGAGCCGGGGGCGGAGCTGGGCGTTGCGGTCGAGGTCGGCCCGTACTGCATCGTGAGTGCCAACGCACGGATCGGCGACCGCACGCGGTTG
>CAYSWE010000095.1:10034-12169 GCA_964434515.1 uncultured Phycisphaerales bacterium
CCAGAATCGCGTGACGATCGGCGTCGAGAATGAGATCTGCGCGGGGGCGATCTTGGGAGGGACGCCGCAAGACCGGAGCTATCACGGCGAGGACACGTCGGTCGAGATCGGCGATCGCAACCAGCTGCGCGAGTATTGCACCATTCATCTTGCGACGGAGCACGGAGCTCGCGTCAGTGGTCGTCCGATGACGTCGATTGGCGATGACAATCTGGTTATGGGTGGGACGCACATTGCGCACGATTGTCACTTCGGCTCGCGGATCATCCTCGGGAACAACTCGCTGGTTGCCGGGCACGTTCGGATCGAGGACGACGCGATCATTTCTGGCGGCACAGGCATTCATCACTGGTGCACGATCGGCCGCTTGGCGTTCGTTGGGGCGCTGGCCCGCGTTGCGATGGACGTCCCGCCGTTCCTGATCGTCGAGGGCCGGCCGGGCAGGGTGCGCGGGTTCAACACCGTCGGTATCAGCCGCGCGGGCATCGACGGCGCTCGCCTCGAGGCACTGCGCGAGGCCTACAAGATCCTGTTCCATACCAGTGAGACGCGCGAGGCGGCCCTGCAGGCGATCGAGTCGAGCAACCTGATGACCGACGAAGTGCGGAGTCTCGTTACGAGTCTGCGTCGCTCCGACCAGGGCTACAAGGGGCGCTACCGAGAGGGGTTGAGTCGCGGCAAGACGTTTGACGAGCGCGCCCGCGGAGGAGAAGAGAGCGCGACGAGTGAGGTGTTCTGAAGACCCTGGGGTGCGCCAACCGCGCTCCGCGATTGCCGCACGGCCTTCGCGCCAGTTGATGACTCTTGACTCTGGCGTGGGGACGCTGGACAGTCTGTTCCTGGCCACGAGCGCTTGGCTACAGAACGTTAGGGGGATCGATCGAACCTGTTCGCATTGTTGTCGTCGGGGCGGGGCACCTCGGCAAGTCGCACGTTCGGCTTCTGAAGGCGATCCCCGGCGCCGAGCTCGTTGGCGTCGTGGATTCTCGGGAAGAGACCGCAAAGGCCGTTGGCGACGAGTGGGGAGTGCCCTGGTCTACCGACACTCGATCGGCACCGTTGGCGTGGGAGGCGGAGGCTGTGGCCGTCGTCGTGCCGACGCGCTACCACGCCGAGGTCGCAGGTCACTACCTCGAGAATGGCTTGGATGTCCTGGTGGAGAAGCCCGTGACGCGCACGGTCGAGGAGGCGGAGGAACTGTGTCGGCTCGCTGCGCAGCACGACCGCATTCTTCAGGTCGGGCACATCGAGCGATTCAACCCTGCGTTGCGGGCGTTGGAGGAGCTCGGCATCGAGCCGCGATACATTGAGAGTGATCGGCTTGCGCCGTTCTCGTTTCGGAGCACGGACATTGGCGTCATCCTCGACTTGATGATTCACGATCTCGACTTGCTGTTGACGATCGTCAAGAGTCCGATCGTCGATGTCGAGGCGTTCGGTGGCGCGTTGTTCACTCCGGCCGAGGACATTGTCAGTGCCCGGTTGAAGTTCGAGAACGGGGCGGTAGCGCGCGTTTCGGCCAATCGCGTTGCCTTGCGGCCACAGCGACGCATGCGCATGTTCTCACGCGACAGCTATGTTTCTTTGGATTTCGGGAAACGCTACGGCCTGATCATCAAGAAGGCTCCTGGTTGGGACGTGCAGAAACTCGATGTCCAGGCCGTCGACGCGGAGAATATTCAGAACCTTTGGAAATTCGTGTTCGACGGGCTGCTCAACGTGCGTGAGCTGAAAATGAACGAGACGAATCCGCTCGAGGATGAGTTGAGTGCATTCGTTCGGTCCGTGCGAACGCGTGAGCGTCCGATGGTCGATGGCGAGGCCGGACTGTCCGCCCTGCGCGCAGCCTACCGAGTCATCGAGGCCGTCAAAGAACATCGCTGGTAGGCGGCGCTCGGGCTTCGTTCGATATCCCGAGGGGCGAATCGCCAGCGTTGCCGTGCGGCTTCGCGGCTTGCCTGGACTCGTTCGGCGTCTACCCTGATTGCTGACAGTTGGTGGATTCGGAGGGGATATGCGCAGCGTCTTGGTCTTGTTGCTCGCATGCGGGCTTGCGTTCTTGGGGTACGAATACAGTCGACGCGGTGGGGCCGGCGGAGACGATGGCGGCGTGGTTCATGCCGATGACGGTGCGG
>CAYSWE010000096.1:0-11992 GCA_964434515.1 uncultured Phycisphaerales bacterium
CACTCGCGCCGTATGCAACGCGAACCCGCGTCCTCGGTGTGCAGTTGGTGTTCGCCGGCGCGGCCGTCACACTCCTCTCGGACGCTGCGGTCCGCCTCCTCGATCCGCAAGCGCAAGCAGCGGGCCTCCTCGTCGTACTCGTTGGCTACATCGAGTCCATGTTGATCGTTCGCGTGCACGCCCGGGGGCAGCGTTGACCCGGGCCCTCCCGCTGCTGCTCGTCCTCGTGCCGCTGCTCGGCGCGCTCCTGGTCGGCTTCACACCAGAGCGACGCGGCGACTCCGCACCGCTTTGGCGCACCGCGCAGCTCGTTGCCATTCTGACGCTGGGGCTCGCCATCGCGCTCCTGACGCAGATTCTGACGGCGCCGCCCAACGCAAGCTTGCCGGCGTTCGACATCGCCTGGTTTCGCATTCAGACCCTGTCCGTGCACTTCGGCCTCGCCGCAAGTGGTATGACGACGCTCTGCGCGGTCGTGCTCGCCTACATTGCGTTCGCGGCAACACTCTCTGGTGGCGGACACCACGAAGCCGCCGACCGCACGACCGTCGTCGCGATCCTCGCCACGCTCGGCCTGGGACTGCTCGCCTTGCTCGCTACCGACCTGCTCCTGTTCCTGCTCGCGTGGCAGGCCTGCTCGCTTCCGCTGGTGTTCGCTGTGGGCCGCGCGACCGGCGACGACACGAGGCCGCGGCGGTTCGCGACCGTGTTCGGCATCGCGACGCAGGCCCCGCTGCTGCTCGCGGTGATCTGGCTCCTGGCTCAACCGGTGCAAGGCAAGCTCGGCCAGCTCGTCCTCGAGAGTTCCCTGGCTGCGCACGCGCAAGCCGGGCGATTGTCGTTGCCTGCACAGAGCTGGCTGCTCGGCGCCTTCGCGCTGGCCTGCCTGGCGCGACTTGCGATCGTGCCGCTCCACTTCGCACACGTCGCCGCCATCACCTCGGCGCGGGCGCCGGCTGCGGCCGTCGTCGCGGCGACGCTTCCGGTGCTGAGCCTGGTGACCGCGTTCCGGGTGGTCGCGCCGCTCTTCCCGCACGCTTGGCGCCAGGCCGCGCCAGCAGCCGCCATCGGCTGCGCCGTGGCCGGCGGCGTCGCCGGGCTCCTGGCCTGGCGAGGCGCCCGCAACGCGTTGCTTTCGGCGGCGTGGCTTGCGGGGATCGCGGTCCTGGCGCTGCTCGACAGCGCAGCAGCTCGCAATGCAGCCCTGCTCATGGTCCTGCTCCATGGTGCGGGGATCGCGCTGCTCATCCTGACCAGCGGTGCCCGGGTGAACACTCGGTCGCTGGAGCTCGCGGTGATCGCGTTCGTCGGCTTCGCGATCCTGAGCGAGTTGCAGCTGCCGTTCGCCAAGCACGCCATCGAGTTCGGACTGGTCGGATTCGGGCTGCTCTGTGCGGCCGTCGCCAGGACCGCGACGAAGCACACAGGCACGGCCGGCGGCCAGCGCGTCGCGCTCGTCTTGCTGGTCCTGGCACTCGTGGGAATGGCGTTTGGAAACCCGGTGCTACGCGACGCCGCGAAGCCAACACTCGAGCGGCTCACGGTGCTCCTCGGTGACGGGGGGGTGCGCTGATGTTCTGGCTGTCCAAGGCCGACTGGTTCGTTCTGCGTCCTGTGAGCTGCGTGCTCGCGGGGCTGCTGGTCGTCTGGGGACTGGCTGCGATGCGCCGGAGTCCGCTGCGGGCTGGCCTGATGCGCGTGGCGAGCGGCATCGCGCTGGCTGCGGCGCTGCTCTTCACGCTGTATCAGTACTCGCCGGCGACCAACAAGAGCGCGGACGTCGTCCGCAACCTCGGCCCAGCCCTCTCCGGCATCTGGTCATTCCGCATGGAGACCGTGATTGGCGCCCTCTTGCTGGTGTGCTTCGCCTTGGTTGGCGTCGTCTGCACGCCCGTCTCGACCCAGCGCCGCGCCCCGGACGCGTCGATCTTGTGTGCGGTCCTCGGCGCCATCCTGGCAATCAGCGCAAAGCACCTGTTGCTCGCCTTCGTTGGACTCGAGCTTCTCGCCGTGGCGGCGCTGCTTAGCCAGACCAGGCCTTCAACGCGCGTTGCCATCGTCAGCGCGTTCGCGGCAGGGTTGTTTGCCTATGGAACGGCGCTGCTGCAGTTCGGCACGGGCGGCATGGCGGTGCTCGGCATCGAAGCCGTGAGCCGTCCGGGACTCCGAGCTCCCGAGGGCGCCGCGCTGCTCGGCGGCGGAGCGATCCTGCTCGCGCTGCTCCTGCGTCTTGGGACGACGAGCTTCCCTTATGTGCGGATGCGGAACCTCCGCCTCGACGCCACGGCCACGATCCACCTCGTCCTGAGCACGACGACGGTGCTGCTCGTGGGCATGGCGGCGGCTCCGCGGATTCCGCACGAGCTACTCCACCTACTCCCGGTGCTGGCCGCGGTCGTCGTGCTCGGCGGAGAAGTCGCGGCGCTGCGTCGAGGCTCGCTCGACCAGACCCTCGCCACGTTGGCGATTGCCCAAATGGGTTACATGCTGGTCGGCTTCGCGGCGCTCTGCCTCGGCGCTGGGCCGATCGACGCTGGCACGGCGATTCGCGCCCTGCTGCTGTTTGCAGCCAGCTTCGGCCTGGCCTGGTTGGTCTTGGCCATCACCGTGGCTCGCCTGCGTCCGGCAGGCTCCACGGGAGACACCGACCTGCGGGGCCTAGCTCGAACCCACCCATGGTCCGCGCTGCTGCTCGTCATCGCGCTGTTGTCGCTCGTGGGCACGCCACTCTCGCTCGGCTTCTGGGCCAAGTGGCAGCTGCTGGCCGCGACGCTGCAAGCCGGCCTTCCGCTGCTCGCGGGCATCGCCATCCTGGCAACGATGATCGGCATTGGATCGACCTTCGAACTCATTCACGCCATCTGCTTCGCCCCGGTGCCAGAGGGGAGTCCCGCGCGGCCGAGCACCGAGGGGCTCGCCACGAACGCAACCCTGGCGCTCGTCGGCGGCCTACTCCTGGCGATAGGAGCCTTCCCCGCGCTCATCTTCGACACCCTCGTCCACGTGCGCCTCTAAGCGAGCGACGTCCAACACCCGGGCATTCTTGGCCGAAAAAACGACTACGACACGTTTTTTCTATTCCTCTAGGAGGACTACGGAGTACGGGTAGGGGCCGGTTTGACTCTGGCGCTCCTCGATGCGGATGCGTTGCTGGTCCTTGAGGAGGTTGACCAGGCGGCGGCGTTGCGGGTGCGTGAGGTCGGGAAAATGCTCGGCCATCTCGTTCTTGAGAAATGGGCTGAGCCAGACCTCGGGAGCTCGCGTGCCGTCGGCGGCGAAGCGCTGCGCGAGCGTGCGCAGGAGCGCGATGCACTTCTCTTGGCGCGGGACGCCGAGCGCTTCCTCGTCGGAGCGCGGCGACCACGTGGACATGGGCAGCTTGGTGTGGCCGAGGATGCGGGCTCCGCGCCGAGGCTCGACTGGCGGCTCCGCTTCCGCTGTCGCCGCGCTGCCGTTCTGCCCGTCCAGTTCGAGGAGCGACAGGGCGTCGACGAATCGATCCGGTCCGATACGATCCAAGAGGTCACCGCTCGTCATCGGCGCCGGAGACACGATCAGGAGCTGCCGCCTGGCCTCGAGCACCTTGCGCGCGATCGGCAGAAAGTCCTGATCGCCACCAAGGATGACGAAGCTATCGATGTCGCGGCGCGAAAGCAGCACCTCGAGAAGATCGAGCGATAGCTGCAGGTCGGCAGAGTTGCGACCCTTGCCGTGAATGACATACTGCGGTTCGTAGCCAATCAGCGCCAAAGCATGCGCTGCCTCCGAACCCGGCGCTTCGTCGAACGCCGAGTAGGCCCGCCCAAGCACGAGCGCCGTGCCGCGCTCACGTTGATGCACCCGCACCGCCGTGAGCAACGCCAGCGCCTCCTCCAGGGCGCGCTCATGCCCGCGCTCGCGCACAGCAAGCAACCCGTGGAACAGGTTGTCGAAGTCCACGAAGAACGCTCCACCCCGCTTGACCGTGGATGGCTCGCTGGTCGGAATCACGGGGATCAACTCGCTTCCTCGGCTCCGTCGCCAGCCGCGACGGCGATCGCGGTCGGATCCGAACCCGTCGCGTAAGCGATCAGCTTGGCCAACTCGAGGCGCATGGCCTCGCGCTGCACGATGCGATCCACCTGTCCCTTCTCAAGCAGAAACTCCGCGCGCTGAAACCCCTTGGGGAGTTCCTTCATGAGCGTCTCCTTGATGACGCGCGGCCCAGCGAACCCGATCAGTGCGCCCGGCTCGGCCAGAATCACGTCCGCCACGGACGCGAACGACGCGGTCACGCCGCCCGTCGTCGGATTGGTCAGCACCGAGACGTAAAATCCGCCAGCTTGATGAAAGCGACTGAGCGCCCCGCAGGTCTTCGCCATCTGCATCAAGGACAACGCACCTTCGTGCATGCGCGCGCCGCCCGAAGCGCAAAAGATTACCAGTGGCAGACTCTCGGTCGTGGCGAGTTCGATGAGCCGCGTCACCTTCTCGCCGACCACGACCCCCATCGATCCACCAAGGAACGAGAAGTCCATCACACCGAGCGCGATCGGAAAGCCGTGGATCGACGCGCGCCCAACGTGCATCGCCTCGTTGCGCCCGGTCTTGGCTTTGGTTCGCTCGAGTTTTTCGGCGTAAGGAATGCGATCGGCGAACTCGAGCGCGTCGATCGTCGTCATCGCCTCCCAGAGCGGCTCGTAGCTATCTGGGTCCACGGTCTGCTCGATGCGTTCCGTCGCAGGCAGCGAAAAGTGATAGCCGCACTCCGGGCACAGCTTGCTCGCCGAGAAATCCTTGCGGAAGATCATCGACGCGCAGCCCTCGCACTTGATCCACAACCCCCCCGGCATGTCCTTCTTCTTGCCGAACCGCGACCACGCCATTGCCATGCGTCTCTCTCCTTACTGGTGGGATGCGTCGTTGTCGTCCGAGGATAGCATGGCCAGCGCCACGCCGATGCGCTCGCGGAACACGCGGACCTCCTCGCCCATGTCGTCGGTGCCGTAGAGCGCCGAGCCGGCCACGAACACGCTGCACCCGGCAGCCGCGCAGCGCCCGACAGTATCCCGGCCAAGACCGCCGTCCATCTCGATCGCACCGCGGAATCCGTGAACCTCGCGCAACGCCTCGACCTTGGTCAGCACCTCCGGGATGAACTTCTGCCCGGCGAAACCGGGGTGCACGCTCATAACAAGCACCATGTCCAACTCGTCGAGGAAGGGAACCACCGCATCGATGGGCGTCTCTGGGTTCACGGCAAGCCCGGCCCGCATGCCACGTACGCGAATCGCCCGCAACAACGCGCCGACGTCGCCACGGTCCGCAAGCTCGGCGTGGAAGGTGACGCCCGCGGCGCCAGCATCGAGGAACATCGGTGCGTAGGTCCACGGGTCCGTGACCATGAGATGCACGTCCAGCGGCTTGGTTGCCACACTCGCGAGCGCGCGGACGACGACCGGTCCAACGGTAAGGTTGGGCACGAAGTGTCCATCCATCACGTCCACGTGATGCCAGTCGGCGTCGGCAGCCTCGGCGCGAGCAATCGCCACGGCGAGGTGCGCAAAATCGGCGGAAAGAAGCGAAGGAGCGATGACGACCACGACCTGAGCTTCGGCCACGACGTTCTTGAAAGCAAGGCGGGCATTCGACGCAGGGGGGCAGTTTCTGGTATCACGCGCCCACCCCTGACCCGCGTCTCGGAGATGCATAAGATGACCACAGCCCACGACCTCGTCCGCACGTTGTCTCTCGCACCCCTCGTTCTGGGGGCCAACCTCGCCGCTCAGGCGGCGCCGCAGGGCGCCTCCACGATCGCCCCGGCCGTCCGCAAGGCCATCATCGAGCAGGGTAAGCAGCACAGCCAGGTGATGGCCCACTTGGATCATCTCGCCAATCGGATCGGGCCACGCCTCACGTCATCGAGCAATCTGACCATCGCATGCGAATGGGCCCGCGATCGTTTCCGCAGCTTCGGCATCGAGAACGCACACCTGGAAAAGTGGGGAAGCTTTCCGGTCGGTTTCGACCGTGGCGGCGCATCCGGCGAGATCACCGCCCCCAAGGACGCACGACAGCCGCTTCACTTTTGCACGAATGCCTGGTCCGCTGGAACGCGCGGCCGGCAGGAGGGCGAGGTCGCCGCCGCACCGACAAGCGCCCGAGAAGCGCGACAGCGCGCGGCGGAGCTTGCCGGCAAGTGGCTCCTGACCGGACGCAGTTCGGGAGCGTCCCGTATCCTCGGCGGCGGCGGCAATCGCAAACTCCACGCAGCATTCCGCGCCGCCGGCGTGCTCGGCCTGATCCAACCGTCCCGCTCGCGCCTGCTCGTGACCAGCGGCAACTACCGCATCCGCTACGATCGACTGCCTGAGCTGCCCATCGTCAACCTGCGCAAGGACGAGTTCGAAGCGCTGCACAAGCGCGTCGCCGGCGGCGAACCCGTGCGCGTTGCTTTCGACATCCGCAACTACTTCCGCAAGGGACCGATCCCGCTCTACAACGTCATCGCCGATATCCAAGGCACCGAGAAGCCCGACGAGTTCGTCGTCGTCGGCGGCCACATCGACTCGTGGGACGGCGCCACCGGCACGACCGACAACGGCACCGGCACCTCCACGACTCTCGAGGCAGCGCGCATTCTGATGAAGGTCGGCGCCAAGCCAAAGCGCACGATCCGCTTCATGCTCTGGAGCGGCGAAGAACAGGGCCTGATGGGCTCCCGCGCCTGGTGCGGGCGGCATCGCAAGCTGGTGCGCGAAAAGGTCTCGGCCGCACTCATTCATGACATGGGCACCGGCGTCGTCATCGGCGCGCAGGGCTTCAAGAAACAGCTCCCCTATCTGCGGCGCGCCTTCGCCGACTTCGACAAGGTAGACGCAAACTTCCCGTTCGAATTGAGCGAAGCCACCGGCGTCATGCCAGGCAGCGACCACTTCTCGTTCTTCCAGCTCGGCGCGCCGGGAATCATGTGGCTGCAGACTCCGGCCGTGAACTACACGCGCACGCACCACACCCAGTTTGACACCTTCGACGCCGCCAAGGAAGACCACCAGAAGCAGACCGCGACGATCGTCGCGCTCGGGGCGCTCGGCATCGCCAACCTTGACGTCCTCCTGCCGCGCCCGCCGAAGGACGCCAAGGCCAACATATCCATGCCAATCTCGCTGGTCGGTATCCGACTCGGCAAGAGCATGCTCGTCACCAAGGTCACCAAGGGTGGACGCGGCGAACAGATGGGCCTGCGCGTCAACGACAAGCTGCGCAGCTTCAACGGCAAGAAGCTCGTCGGCGGCGAAGCCGGCTTCATGCGCGCCATGGTCTCCTGGGCCATGTCCGGCAAGCCCAAGGGCAAGATGGTGCTCGAACGCAACGGTAAGAAGGTCGAGTTCTCGATCCCCAACCCTATGGCATCTCGGTAGTCGAACCCGCTACAGATACGTCCGCGCGCGCTCGACGTAATGCGCCGGGCGCCAATCCAGGTCGCGGACCTGCTCCTCGCTGAGTTCGCGACGAACCTTGGCAGGCACACCGACGACCAAGGTCCGCGGCGGCACCTCGAACCCTTCGGGCACGACGGCACCCGCGCCGACGATGGCGCGCTCGCCGATCTTGCAGCCACTCAAGAGGATCGCGCCCATGCCGATCAAGGCGTAATCGCCAATCGTGCAGCCGTGCACCATCGCCTTGTGCCCGATCGTGACGCACGCGCCGATCACCGTCGGAAAGCCAATGTCGACGTGAATCACCACGCCATCCTGCACGTTGGTCTGTGCGCCAATCGTGATCGGCTCATCATCGCCGCGCAAAACACTGCCGAACCAAACATTGACGTCCCGCCCGAGCCGCACGTCACCGACCACGACCGCGCCGGCGGCAATCAGCGCGCCGGAAGCTTCCTCGCGGCGCATCTGCCCCTTCATATTCGGAAAGGTCTGGAAGATGCGTTCTCTCTGCTCTGCGTCGATTTCC
Organism: uncultured Phycisphaerales bacterium; assembly: GCA_964434515.1. Lineage (GTDB taxonomy): Bacteria > Planctomycetota > UBA1135 > UBA1135 > CAYSWE01. The sequence goes on from CAYSWE010000096.1 coordinate 7,951, forward strand.
ATGGTCACATATTAGCTGGAAGCAGGACCGAAAACCCGGCATGGCTGCGACGCCCGCCCTCACACGCGTGACAGCGTGATCGCGAGCGTCACCGCGTTGTGCGTCGCATGGAATGCGACGCAGCCTAGTAGCCCGCAGGGCTTCTCGCGGACCCACGCCAGCATGACGCCGAGGAGCGCGAGCGGCGGGGCGAACACGATGGCGGCCGATGACTCGACGTGCAGCAGGCCGAAGATGCTGCCGACGATCAGCGCCGTAGGGAGCCACGGCAGCCGGCGCCGGGCCCAGCCGTGCGCGACACCGCGGAACAACATCTCCTCGCCGAGCGGCGCTGCGACGACGACGGCGAGGGCGAGGGCCGCGGTGCCGACCCAATCGTCGCGGCTGGCGGCGAAAGCGCGCACCGCGGTCTGCTCCGGCAGCGGGATGTCGAGTAGCGACAGCACGGCGGTGTAGACGAAGAGCGCGAGCCACCAGACCAAGCCGAGGGACACGTAGTAATAGACCCCATGGAGCAAGGCGGATAACGGGCGTGGCTGGAGCCCGAGCGCACGCGGACCACGATCGTCAAACAACGACACACCACGCCAACCCACCACCCAGAAGAGTAAGAAACCCGGGATCGCGGCGGCGTAGGGCAGCCAGGGACGGTCCACACCACCAAAGCGCCGGCCGAGCAGTCCTCCGAGCTGCATCAGGACGAGGCCGGGGCCGAGCACGAGCGCAAACAGGCCGATACCCCATCGACCAGCGACGATCGGCGGCACAGCCACGGCAGTTGCTGGCGCGGGATCGGTCACTCGCCGGCGATCGCGCTTCGACCGATGACGCCCTCGAGCGGCGACGACGCCGTCGCGTAGCGCTTGCGCGCGATGCGCCCGGCGAGGAACGCATCGCGACCAGCTTCGCACGCGGCCTTCATCGCGCGCGCCATACGCACAGCATCCTTGGCGCCGGCGATGCCTGTGTTGAGTAACAAGCCGTCGGCGCCGAGTTCCATCGCGATGGTGACGTCCGACGCCGTCCCGACTCCCGCGTCGACGATGACCGGAACCGAGATCGACTCGAGGATCAACGACAGATTCAGCGGATTGAGGATGCCTTGGCCGGAACCAATCGGCGAGCCGGCCGGCATGACCGCGGCGACACCGGCGTCCTCGAGCCGCCTGGCGAGGATCGGATCGTCGCTCGTATAGCACAGCACCTGGAACCCCTCGCCGACGAGTTCCTGCGCCGCCTCGAGCGTGCCGATCGGATCCGGCAGCAGGGTCTTCTGGTCACCAAGCACCTCGAGCTTGACGAACTCGCTGAGCCCCAGCTCGCGCCCGAGCCGCGCTGCACGCACGGCGTCCTCGGCCGAGAAGCAGCCGGCCGTGTTGGGCAGCAGCGTCACCCGATCGCGATCGATGAAGTCCAAGAGGCCCTTGCCGTCGTCGCGCTTGCCGAGATCGAGCCGCCGCACCGCCACGGTCACACACTCCGTGCCCGAGGCGCGCAGAGCCTCCTGCATGAGTTCGAACGTCGCGTACTTGCCGGTGCCGACGAACAGCCGGGACGTGAAGCGCCGTCCGCCGATCTCGAGCGGACGGTCCTCTGGATTCTGCGGATTGCGATACTCGACCATCTTCCCTTATCCCCCACCCACCAGCGTCACGACCTCGAGTTCGTCACCGTCCTCGAGCCAAGTCTTGGCCCAATCGGCCCGCGTCACGATCGCGCGATTCCGCTCGACAGCCACGCCGGCGCTCGGCAATCCAAGCTGCTCGAGCAGCGCCGCGACCGTGCAAGGACCGTCGAGAACACGCGGGTCGCCATTGAGTAGAATCTGCATCTGCACCACAGGAAAGCACAACGGGCGCCGCGACACAAAGCGTGGTCCGTTGCAGCGCCCTTGCGAATATGCTCTGCTGGCTACGTGAACAAGGCCGAAGCCGAATACCTCGCCCGATTGGTGCACAAGGGCCTCGTCGCCGAGGCCGATGCCAGGGCCGCCCTGGCCAAGCGGGACGGCGAGGAGCCGCTTCCCGCCCTGCTCGAACGTCTGGGAACCCTGCCGCCAGGCGAGGCGCAGCGATTGTTCGACAACTGCGTCGGCGAGGAGCCTCAGCTCAGCCGCTACCGCATCGTTCAGCGTCTCGGCGACGGCGCGACGGCCTACGTTTTCGAGGCCGAGGACCTACGCGAGCCCAAGCGCGTCGCCCTCAAGGTGCTGCGCGAGGAGGTGGCGCGCGTCCCCGCCAAGCTCAAGCGGTTCGTCGAGGAAGCCCAGCTGCTCTGCCGGCTGCGGCATCCGGGCATCGTGGAAGGCCTGCGCGTCGCGAAGGATCGCGGCACTGTATTCCTGGCCATGGAGCTCGTGCGCGGCGAAACGCTCGAGGACCAACTGCTGCGCGGCGATCGCTTCGACGAAGTCGATGCGCTCCGCATCGTGCACGCCGTCGCCAGCGCGCTCGCCTACCTCAAGAACGAGGGCTTCGTGCACCGCGACTTGAAGCCCGGCAACCTGATGCGCGATGGCCAAGGCGCCGTGCGCCTGATCGATCTCGGCTTCGCCGTGCAGGTCGGCAATGCAACGGAAAGCGACGTCACCGTCGGAACCGTGGAGTACATCGCACCGGAACAGGCACGCGGCGAGAGCGGACTCGATTCCCGTGCCGACATCTACTCGCTCGGCGCGACGCTCTACCATCTCGTCGTCGGCGAGCCGCCATTCGCCGGCGAAGACAACCAGGAAGTGCTGCTCAAGCAGGTCATGGCCGAGCTCTCCTCCGAGAAGATCAAAGCGCTCGATCTGTCGCCGCAACTGCACTACTTCATTGAGAAGATGATGGCCAAGGATCGAGAGATCCGTTACCAGGAGCCGGCGGAGGTCGTGGCCGACCTCGAGGAAAAGCTCGGCCAGGCGCTCGTCGCCGAGCCCGCGCCCGAGCCTCCAGCGATCCGCACGAAGCGTCGTCGCAAGAGTGGCCGAGCCGGCGGACGCAGTCGGCGTCGCCGATGACCGGCGCCGAGTTTCCGTTCGCGTTCGAGTGCGCACGCTGCGGCAACTGCTGCACCAGGCCCGAAGGCCGCGTCCGCGTCACGACCGACGAGGTCGCCGCACTCGCGCGCGCCCGAGGACTCGCCGAGTCGGGCTTCGTCTCGCGCTACCTCAACGCCGGCCCCAACGGCGACTGGCTCGTGCGGCTGGCACCCGACGGCGCCTGCCCATTCCTCGAGCGCGCCGACGGCCTGGCACTCTGCACGGTCTATGGCGCGCGGCCGGAGCACTGCCGGACGTTTCCGTTCTGGGACGAACTGCGCACACCTGGCCCGGCGCTCGACGAAGCCCGCCGCTTCTGCGCCGGCATCCGCCCGCGGGGATCGGATCCTTTCCCCATATCGCCGCGTCGCCTATAACGACGCCCATGACTTCGGCCCGCGCGACAGAAATCAAGAAGGGCATGGCCCTCGTCATCGACGACGCCCTCTGGATCGTCACCAAGCGAGATCACGTAACGCCTGGCAAGGGGCAGGCGATCCATCACGTGCACCTCAAGAACATGCGGACCGGCCAGCAGAAGAACCTGCGCCTCAGTTCGGGCGACACCGTCGAGATCGCCAACCTCGACCGCAGCGCCTGCCAATACCTCTACAAGGATCCGACCGGCTTCGTGTTCATGGACGACACGACCTACGAACAGTTTCCGCTGTCCGAGGACGTCGTCGGCGAACTGATGTGCTTCATCAAAGAGAACGACACAGTCAATGTGACGTTCGCCGACGAGACCCCGATCACCGTCGATCTGCCCGCCGCCGTCGTGCTCGAAGTCACCGAGGCCGAAGACGCCGTCAAAGGCAACACCGCGACCAACATCACCAAGAACGCCACGGTCGAGACCGGCATGGTCGTCCGGGTGCCCATGCACGTCAAGGTCGGCGACAAGCTGCGCATCAGTACGGACGACAAGAGCTTCCTGGGCCGAGTCAACGGCTAGAAGCGCGGCCGACAAGCCCGGCCGGTCAGCCCTTGCGCGCCGCCCGTCGCTTCACCGTGCGTTTT
>CAYSWE010000097.1:0-11981 GCA_964434515.1 uncultured Phycisphaerales bacterium
CCTCATCCTGGCCATCGACATGCTCGCTCCGCGAGGGTTCTGCCGCAGCGTATGCCCACTCGGCGCGCTCCACAGCCTCATCGGGCGATTCAGCCTCCTGCGCATGAAGATCTCGCCGCAAACAACGGGACGCCTCTATTGCGATCAGTGCTCCCTGCACTGCCCCATGGGCATCGAGGTGCTCGACGACCATATCCTGCAGGGCAAAGCAGCGATCGACGACCCCGAGTGCACTCGCTGCGGCGCCTGCACGGACGTCTGTCCAGGTGGCAAGATCCTGACGCTGGGATTCAGCCATTCTCGCGCCATCGAAACGAGCACGAGTGAAACCGCGGCCCCGAGGCCCCGCAGCAAGACCAACGTCTAACCAGTAACGGACCGCACAAGGATGTAGGCGCCGCCCAAAATCGCGGACAGCGCAAGCAACCCACACACGGCGCCCCAACGCCGCTGCTGCGGTTGGGGCGTGTACTTGCGCTCCGCCAACATTTGCTCCAATCGCTCCACGAATGGATCCGGCGGGGCCTGGGCGGCATCCCAGAGATACGAACTAGCGAGGTTGTCCTGCCGGTGCTTCAAACTGCCTCCTCAAGTCGATTCCGAACACAGCGGAGCCCCTCGGCCAAGGCATGGCGGACCTGTTCTCCGGGGAGCCCCATCAATCTGGCGATGTCCGTCCCCGCCAGTCCAAGAACGAGCCTGAGCACCAGCGGCTCACGCAGACCAACATCGAGAGAGCGAATGATACTCAGAAGACGCTCACCATCGAGGTTCGAGTGAATGTAGAGCAGGCCCCGCAAGGCACCCGGCCGGGCACCATGCTGCCGACCCAGTCGCCGCGCGATCCCCAGCAGCCGCGGCGCAAACTCGGCGGGCAGAGCGAGGCCGGGAATGGTTCGTGCAGCGATCCTTCGCACTCGATCCAGCAGTTCGTCGGCATCACGAGAGGGGACGTAGGCGAGCAACACGGCGTGCACGACGGCCCTGTACTCGCCCCAGAGCCGAGCAAAGGAACGCGGGCACCCCGCCACCGCCTCCTGGACAAGCCTGAGCCCATCGTCGCGCCCACAGAAGCTGGACATCCCGAGTGCAAAAGCACTTGCACCGGCTCTAGAAACATCACGCGAACGCACAGCCCTCGGACTCACGGTTTTCGAATGGAATAGCCTGAGTGCTCCTACGTCGGACGCCGCACGGATGGCCGAGTTTTACCCGTCCCGACTTGCGAAAAACAGCCCTCTTGTGCCGCCCAGGGGGCCCCGACCGGCCCGGCCCGCTACGAAGCATCACGAGCGAATCGCCTGCCAGATCAGACGGAGCGCGATCGCGGAGAGAACTGCCTTGTAGAGGCGAACAAACCAGCGCTCCGCGACCCGGTCCAGCAGCTTGCTCCCGACCCAGGTCCCGGCAACCACGGCAACCGCGGCGGCCACCAGGAACGGAAGGTAGTCGCGAAACGCAAACCCGGTCCAACCAAAGACCACAAGCTTCGAGAAGTGCCCCGCCATCTGGCAGGCAGCCTTGGTGCCAATGATCTGGTGGCGGGAAAACCCCAGATTGAGAAAGAAGGGGGCGATCAGCGGTCCGGTCGCCCCGATGCTGGTGTTGAGCGCTCCGGCGACGGCACCGAGCGCCACGAATCGCCGCGTACCGACCGCGCGCGACCGAGCCCGATGCACAGGAATCCACGTGGCGACAAGGACGAACGCCCCGATCACGCCCTTGAGGGCACCGGTAGGGAGGCGCGTGGCCAACTCGAGTCCGACGAACCCGGCGGGGATGAGCAAGACAGCGAACGCAGCGACAATGGACCAACGAATGTGGGCCCTCTGCACGACAGCTCGAGAGCTATTCGACGCGAGTTGGATGGCGCCATGAAGCGGAATCGCAACGAGCGGAGACTGGAACAACAACATCACCGACAGCAACAAAATGCCACCAGCCATCCCGACCACCGCCGAGAGGATGGCCGCGACAAATGCCGTCGCGACAAGAATGGCTTCCGTCGACCCCATGCTCAGGTCGGGACCGAAGCCCCCGGTCCGAACTGCGCAACCCAGAATCGCCTGCGGGAAGGATTGCCCGGACTTGCCCCCAACGTCGGTGAGCGAGAAGACTGTATCCTCGGCGCCATGAAAGTCCCCTACCAGGATCCTGGACAGACGCGCACGTCTGCCGCACTCGTGCTCGCGCTCATTCTGGCGAGCGTCGCCGGCGTCGCCCAGCAGAAACCCAAGGCTGATGCGGCGAAGCTCTTCTACAAGGCGTTCTTCTTCGACCAAGGAGAACGCAATGTCACGCGGGCGCTCGAACTCTATCGTGACTTCCTGCGGGAGGCGCCGCGGCACAAACTTGCGCCCGAGGCCGCACGATACGTGGTCAACCTGCTGTCGCAGACGCGCCAGCGGACAGCGCTGGCCGAGTTTCGCCATACGCATGCGCGCTTGCTCGAGTCGAGCTACAAGCCGGGCATCAACGCGCGTTTTCTCGACCCGAATATGGACGTAGCGCAGATCAAAGCGGTCTTTGAGGGCGAAAGCCGCGAGATCTTCAAGCACCGAAAGGCACTGATCCAACTCGTCGGCCTGAAGCAAGGGGACAGCATCGCAGACGTAGGCGCTGGGACCGGCCTGTTCACCTGGCCGTTCGCACGCGCCGTCGGAGCCCGGGGGAGGGTGTACGCCGTCGAGTTGGCACCGCGATTCATCGAACGTCTCGAGAAGCTCACCAAGAGCCGCGGCTTGTCACAGATCCGCGTCATCCGCTGCACCGAGCGCGATACAAAGCTCCCCGCCGCATCGATCGACGTGGCGTTCGTGTGCGACACCTATCACCACTTCGAGTTTCCAAAGGAAACCATCGGCTCGATCCGTCGTGCCCTTCGGCCCGGTGGCCGCCTCATTGTCGTCGACTTCGAGCGAATCCCCGGGAAGTCGCGCGAGTGGCTCCTCGGCCACGTTCGGGCCAACAAAGAAACGTTCCGCGCGGAGATCGAATCCTTCGGCTTCGAGTTCGTTCGAGAACCCAACGTTCCGCTTGAGGAAAACTACGTCCTGATCTTCCAAAAAAAGGGCTAGTGGCCCCTCTCATCCAACGATTTGTTGAGGTTCGGCCAGGGCTCGGTCGATACGAGGATGGGCCGCTGCACCACGGGTAGGCGCAGCGGCGTTTTCTGGCGATCGGACCAAAGAGAAAGACCATGATCTCCCGGCTCCTCATCGTTGTCCCTCTCGCGCTCTCCTGCTTGTTGGTCTCGGCGTGCGGAGACGGCATGCACGAGCGAAGCCCAGGCACGATCGCCGATCCGTGGATCATTGGCGTAAGCCAGAATACGGTAGCCGACCCTTGGCACGCCCAGATGAAGCACGAGATCGAGACCGCCGCCGCGGAACACGACAACCTTCAGGTCCTTTTCAAGGACGCTGAAGGCAAGAACTCCGCGCAGCAAGCCCAGATCGAGGATCTCCTGAACGAGGGAATCGATCTACTCATCGTGTGCCCGCGCGAGACGGGCCCGCTGGACAAGGTCGTCCGGGAGGTGTTTCGACAAGGGATACCGGTGGTCGTCCTGGACCGAGCAGTCAGCGTCAGCGACTACTCCGTCTACATCAGCGCGAACAATCTGCGCATCGGTAAAGCCGCCGGGGAGTGGGCGCGCACGCAACTGCTCGGCAAGGGCACGATCGTCATGCTCAAGGGCCCGATGACTTCCTCGATCGCACAGGACCGACACCGAGGGTTCTTGCAGGGCCTCGAGCTCGACCGGAATCCCGGGCTGACCGTCGGGTATGAGTGCGAGACCGATTGGACAGCAGCGAGCGCAAGCAAGGAGATGAATCTTGCGCTGGTCAAACTCAACGACGTCGACCTGGTATTCGCACACAGCGACCTCGGTGCCTATGCAGCGTTTGAGGCCGCCAGAGACCAAGACCGCCACCTGGGAGTGAAGTTCGTCGGCATCGGTGCGCTCGAGGACGAGGGCATCGAGTACGTGAAGGAGGGCGTGCTCGACGCAACGTTTCTCTACGCAACCGGCGGTCCCGAAGCGGTGGACGTCGCGATCCGCCTGCTGAAGAACGAAACCGTCGACAAGGTGATCACCCTGGCGACGCGAGCCTACGATGGCGAGTCGGTCGACCTCGGGGGCAGCGAGGTCAAGTAGCCTGGCTTTAGAAGCCCGGGTGGACCGGGTAGAGTCTGCGCGCGATGATCGACATTGGCGCCAACCTCACGAACCAGTCTTTTCGGAACGATGTCGGTGCAGTCCTCGCGCGAGCAAGCCAGGCAGGTGTAACGCACGTCGTCGTAACCGGAACGAGCGTCGACTCGAGCCGCGATGCGCGCACACTCGTGCAAGCCCACCCATCAACGTTGACATCGACCGCGGGGGTTCATCCGCACGATGCAAAGACGTTCGACGACGCGACGCTGGATGCCCTCCGAGAACTCGCAGCATCACCCGGTGTCGTAGCGATCGGCGAATGCGGCCTCGACTTCAATCGCAACTACTCGCCACCAGCAGCACAGCGATTGTGCTTCGAGCAGCAAGTGCTGCTTGCCGGCGAGCTCGGTATGCCGCTGTTCCTCCACGAGCGCGACGCCCACGCCGCATTCCTCGATATCCTGGCGCGGCACCGCGACAAGTTCCCGCGCGCCGTGGTCCACTGCTTCACCGGAACGCGTCATGAGCTGCTGGCTTACCTCGACTTGGATTTGCATATCGGAATCACCGGCTGGGTCTGCGACGAGCGACGCGGCCAGGCACTCGCCGAGATCATCCAGGAGATTCCGCCAACGCGACTCATGATCGAGACGGACTCCCCCTATCTGATCCCGCGGACCATGCGCCCCAAGCCACGACACCGTCGCAACGAGCCAGCATTCCTGACGTGGATCCGCGACCGCATCGCCCAGACGTGCGGCCGTTCTCCGGACGAGATCGACGCTGCCACGACCGAGACTAGCCGTCGCTTCTTCGCCCGGGATGCTTGATTGCGACTACCGCAGGCGGATCTGCAGTGGCGCGGTGCCCTCGATGCCGGTCTTATCAGCGACGACTGCCACCATGTGGAGGCTATCTCCCACCAAAGCATTGGGTAGCGGCAGACCACGCAACTTCATCGTCGCGATCGCGGCGCCGTTCCGATCCAAAACGCCAGCGAAGCCCGAGAAGGCGGGCGTGTTCGCCAGACCAAGAAAAAAGTCGGTCGCAGCGTCACGGGAGAGCCAGAGCGTGTTTCCACCGGTCAGAGGCCAAGGCGCTTGGCCCGTGAGGGAGACCAGAACCAGATAGGCGGATCCCGCTCGCTGCAGACTCGACCGGATCTGCGCACGCACGTCCGTGGGTCTCGCAACGGAGAGTTCCGTTACGCCCGTGGTCAGGTCGGCACGAACGCGAGGACGGACGGGCAAGTCCAAGAACGACAGCCGCGTCGGTCGCAGTCCGATCGTGACGTCGAAGTCCTGCATGATCGGAATCCAACGGTACTCATCGAAGAGACCTGGCGTTTGGATCACTTGATTCGCAACCTCGATCTCGAGGCGACCACCGCGCGGAAGAACCGTATCCACAGCGGAGAGTTCGATCGGAATCGACTGTGGCCGTGCAGTGTTCGCCTGGCGAGTCGCAAAACCGCCAGCAGAGATCAACTGGCGACGCCCGGCTGCATCGATTGCCGTGATACGAACTCCTACTTGGAACGCTTTCCGCGTCGGCCGAACCGACAGTGTCACAACCGGAACGCCAACGACCTCGACGCTCGTGAGAAACGGGACGGTGAGGCACCGTGTGGCTTCGAGCGGAATGGAGCGTTGGACCAGCAACGGCTTGCGACCGTCCTTTTGGAACGCGCGCGCCGAGTATCCTGCCGCCACGCGGTTCCTCAGGACAAGAGGTCCCTCGGGGCTCTGCGGAGGTCGCTGCCGAAGCAAGCCACCGGAGCGTAGATACCACCGCTGGTGCACCACGTCGAGGGGGGGAAACCGGCGATCGGCGCGATGCCGCCACAACGCATGAGGATGCGCATACCGGACCGGGTCGGTCGGCATTGCCGCAATCAAGAACGGCGGAGCCTTGTCGGCCACGCCGCGCTTCTTCAGCCAGCGGTCGAACCAATCCGTCAGGATCTCCTGTCTGTGCAAGAACTGGTAGGTGTTCAACGGCGTGCCATGAAACCCAGTCCCGAGATAGCTCCGCCGGACCACGGTCGAGGGCAGGGACTCGAGTGCTCGGAGCGCGGGGTTGGCCATCATGAACTGATCGTGCCAAGTCCCCGTGTGCAAGACCGGGACGTTCGACGTGCGCAGCTCTTGCACAAAATCGCGTCCCGGTGCCGCATGAAGAAACTGCGCCAGGCCAACCGGATCATCGGCATCGAGGTAGCCGATGACCTTCTTTCGGAACGTCGGGTCCAGCGCAACGGCTGGATGCCCGACGGTGTAGACGAAGTCCGCCAAGCGAGCCGCAAAGGCCTGCCCACCGGGAACCCAGACATCCACGCTCTGTGGTGCAAAGATGCGCGCGGCGACGCAGGCGATTTTCGGGAACGGTGCCTTCCGCCGGGGGTTGGTCGGCAGAGTCTTGCCGGAATAAGCGGCAGCCGCCCATGCGTGCAACCCACCTTGTGAATCGCCAAGCACTGCGACCCGCGAGACATCCGCGATGCCTCGGAAATGACTTCCGGTCCAATCGATGACTTCGGCCAGGTCGATCCACTCGTCGAGAGTCCAAAGCCGTGACTGTCTGCGCGGGTTGAGGAAGCGCGCCAGTCGCTGGCCGCGTACATCGTAGGCAATGACGAAGTAACCCCGCCGCGCGAACGAGCGACTCTCCGGCAGCATGTCCTGCGAGCCAGCCCCGAGCCCCGGGACCAGGACCAACACGGGCCAACCACATCGGCCCGGCCGCGCCAAGGGGTACGCAACGGACGCAACCGTTCGGTAACTGTCCGCAAAGGTCAGTGGTTCCTCCAGCCCCACTCGGAGCTTGAACCCTCCACTCGGCGCCCGCGGGTCATCACACTGAGCGACGCCCGCTGTAATCAGAAGCAACAGTGCGGCACCGGACGACAGCAGCTTTCGAATCAAACTTCGCATATCCGTGGCTCCTCCAAACCACGCGCGGCCCGTCGGCCGCAACGCTGGGCGGGGTCTATCGGAAACGCAACCGGACAGGTGTTCCGGGCTCAAAGCCACGATCAAACGTGAAGAACGTGGGCGCGACCTGCACAAAGGAGCCCACGACGCCAAGCGGCAGCTTCCCCAAGAAGCCAAGCGCCAAGGAGCACGACGCACTGCCCTGCGCATCCAGCACTCCGCCGAAGTTGGCGAGGATCGGCATATTGATGGCTTGAACAAATCCGACCGTCGCTTGGTCCGGGACCATCCAGAGCTTCGAACCATTCGGAAAACGGACCGGCGGCCCTTGCCCGGAGAACCCGAGCAACACGACATAGAACGTGTTCTTCCATTCCGCCGACGAGCGAATCTTGAAGTGCTGGACGCCCGGGTTGGTCACCGAGATGGTCGTGTCCGCAGTCATGATCTCCGGCTTCACGCGGGGACGCACCGACAGCGCGATCCACGAAGGATGCAGCTTGGTGTGCTCAAGACGCACGGTGCTCGAGTTGAAGAACGGCGCGCGGCGAAAGCTCTCCACGTTGAGCGGCATCTGCAGGTCGAGATTGCGGATCTCGACGCGCAACCGGTGACCGGCAGGCACCACGAATGCGGTTGGCGAGAGCGAAAAGACGACGCGCTGCGGCACGGGTCCGGCCTTCTGTCTGATCCCGATCGCGCCCGTGGCAAGCACGCGCAGCTTGTTGTTTGGAGAGACCACCGACAACCGGGCCGCGACGAGGAACTTGCTCGCGTTCGGCCTGGCATACACGGACACCTTGGGCACGCAACCAAACTCGAGGTCGGCCGCCAGCGGCGCCGTCGAATACGCGATGCTACTGAGTGGGATCTTCTTGACGACCGAGGCCAGACGAGAATCCGCCTCGAAGGCGCGGGCGTCATAGCTGGCTGCGACTTGGTTGTCCACGACGTCGAGCGCTTCGCCCGCGCCGGGCTTCGACGTAGTCAGTTTCCCGCTGAACCGCAAGTAGTAGCGCTGCTCACGGCTTTCGGTAGCCGGGAAAGCCCCTTCGTCTCGATGGCGCCAGAGGCTCGTGGGGTCGGAATAGTTAGCGCCAGTCGGCATCAACGCCGTGACGAACGGAGGCCCCTTTTCGGCCGGCTCCAGACCTCGTTTGAGGTGGCGCCGGAACCACGTCTCCGTCAAAAACACGCGCCGCAGAGTCTGGTTCAGGTTGAGCGGAGTCCCGTGCTCGCCAGTCGTCATATAAAGACGGCGGGGCGTCGTCTTCGGCATCGTCGCCATGGCCGCGAGAGCCCGGTTCGCCGGCCCCCAGGTGTCTTGCCAAGCCTGCAAAGACAACACCGGTACCTTCGACGTAGCCAAACCGCCCACGAAGTCCTTGCCCGGGATGGACCTTAGCCACGCAGCGCAGCCGGCCGGATCGTCGTTGTCGATGTAGCGAGCGAGCTTCTTGCGATACGCCGGATCGAGACTCACGATCGGATTCGTCGCCTTGAACGCGAACGGCAGCAACCGCGCATGGAACGCGGTACCGTCGGGAACGAATTCCGCAATTGGATCCGGCGAAAAGAAGCGCGCCGCCACACAAACGATCTTCGGAAACTTGGTGCGCCGCGAGTTCGGCGGAAGAGTCTTACCGGAGTACGCCGCAGCGGCCCACGCGTGGACACCACCTTGACTATCTCCGAAGACCGCCACGCGATCCTTGTCGACCTTTCCGGGGTAGCGAGCAGCAACCCAGTCGATCGCATCCGCCATGTCGATCCACTCATCGAGCGCCCACAACGTCGAATGCTTCGAGGGGTTGTTCGCTCGCGCATCCCCTTGCGCTCGAACGTCGTACTGAATCACGACATAGCCTTGCGTGACAAGAGCACCGGCCTCGAGACTCGCGGTATTCCGGCTGCCACTCAGGCCGTGCACGAGCACGAGCAGCGGCCAACCGCACGGACCCGGAGCGACGTCCGGCACCAATACGTTTGCAAGAGTCTTGTAGCCGTCCGAAAACGTGAGGGTCTGGTCCTTATCGAACCGGAACTTGAAGCCACTGCGCGGGGGCCGCGGATCGTTGCATTGCGCGAGGACCGGGGACGCGCACACGATGGCACACGCGACGGCATGAAGAAGGCTCTTGAGAATCATCCGCTACCGAGGTTGGAGGCTGGTGGAGCCGCGGCTGGCGCGACAAGGCGGGAGAGAGAGGCTGTCATTTATAGCACCTCGAATAGGGCGACGCGTGTCCGATTGTCGCGGAGAAGCGACGGCACGAACGCGTCCGAACCACAACCCGCCATCGCAACGAGAGGACGCGAGCACGGGGCTCTTGCCTACGAAACAGCGGCACGCATCAGCTCCCCCGCATACCCACCGAACGCTTCCGGCTCCCGCGCGACCTATTGTGGGAGCGAGACTTCCGTCTCCTGAGGGCGCGGCGCTGCCGGCGTGCCGTAACGCCACCATGACCAGAGCAACACTCCGTAGAACGGCACGTACTCGACGAGTTTCCAGCCGAGCTGCTCGTTCCACCCCTCGCCTCGGTGGTATGGCCCAAGCACGTGATAGCTGAAGCTCACGGTCGCGATCAGGACGAACGCCGCCGGAGCCTGAACGAGCGCCAGGAACGGAACGATCCAGCCGACGTACCACGGATGCAGCGTGGGCGTGAACGAGAAGACCACGAGCAGAAGTGCGACGAACGCATGAGCCGGGTTGCGCACGCGCCGGTAGATCACCGCGAAGAACACGACCATGACCAACGCCAGCGGAATCTTCGACACGCGCTGGGCGTGAAGCTCGACCAGCCACCCCGTCACCCCGGCGTCCGCGAACCAGTGTTGCGCGATCCGCGTCGCCTCGGCCAGGAACCAGAAGAGACTCTCGTTGCTGCGCCAGCGAGTGCCGTACTGGCGCAACCCCTCCAACAACTGGGGGACTCGGTCGAACCCAGGCCAAAACGGCAGGTAACTGAGCACGAACACGCCAAGGCATGGCAAGACCACACGTCGGTCACGACGGGCGAGCCAAGGCAAAACGAGGATCGGAAGAAACTTGCACGAGACAGCGGCTCCGAGCGCGGCACCAGCCAATCGGATCCTGCCGATGCTCCAAAGGCAGAGCGCGCCCAGCAAGATCGCGATGCCCAGCGAGTCGTTGTGCCCCTCGACACAGAACTCGACGATCGACAGCGGGCATAGCGCATGAACAAGGCAGAGCGCCGAGGGTCGACCAACGCGCGAGAGCCACGCCGCGAGCAAGAACATCACGAGCACGTCGCACAGAGCAAACGCGAGACGCACGGTGCGCGGATTCGGGCAGATCCACACCAGGGCGCGGAGGAACAACTGACCGACCGGCGGATACGCCGCCGTGATCTTGCGGTTGTTCATCCGCGGCCATTCCGGTGCGCTCGCTCCGAGCTCCGACAGGCTTGCTGGCGACTCCAAGAACGGATTGTGTCCGGCGAGCTGCACACGACCTTCCCAGACGTAGCGATAGATGTCGTCCGACAAGACCGCACCCGGAGCGAACTGGACCAGTGCGCGAAGGATGCATCCGGCAATCAAGACATGGCGAAGCCGCGGGAGCCGTCCGCGAACACCACACCAGCAGAGCCATAGCCAGGGCATGCTCGCGCCAACCATGGACGCGGCATAGGCGAGCGGCGACTGACGCGCATCGAAGACCAACAGCGCAAGCGCGAGCGCGGCGGCCTCGAACGCTAGCACACAGGCTAGTGCGACCGTGCCGATCTCGGCCCGCGACCCCCCTGCCCGCACGCCCCCTGCCCGCAAACCCCCTGCCCGCACGCCCCCGACTCAGCGGCAACCAGCGCTGGTCTGCTTGCGAGTCGCGGGTTGCTTCTTGCTGGGCTGCGACCGTGCCGGCTTTGCCGGGGCGGGCCTTGGCGCGTGCTTGACAAACGGTTTCAACGAAAGCGTCAGCGTGCAGGGCGTCCCGCGCTTGGGCAACAGCTTCGCGTTCGGCCACCAATTGTCATCGAAACGGGCCTTTGGATGCTTGATCGTGATCAAGTGACTGTCGGGCTTCGTAAAGTATGTGGTGATGTAGTCTTGCTCATAGTCCGCAACGTAGACGGGCGGCTCCCCGCGCAAGATCGGCATCGTCATACCACCGAAGTAGATCCACTCAGCGCCTTGAACTGGAGCGTCGGCACGCACGTCCAGAATCAAGTCCTCGACTGGATAGGCGTGCTCGACCTGCTTGTCGTCATGCCAACTCAGGGTCAAAAACAGACGCGGGCCCTCGGGGGGCACGACGATGGACGTCGGAGCTCCCTTCATGACCTCCTCCTCCGAAGGCAACGGCACCACCGGCTTGAAGTCGACGTTCTTCCCGGGCTTGAGCCCAAGCGCCAGCAACGCCGCGTTCAACGTGCTGCCCTTGCACTTGAGCATGACGAGCGCCTCATGCTTCTTGCCACGCGGGCCGATCGCGACGTACTCGATGTAGTCCCGCGTCAGGTTGACGTGCCCCTCCGCATGAACGCGCCCCTTGGCCTTGTCGACGCGAACCCCCTCCTTGGCGAGGAGCTTCGCCAGCGCGGCCTGCGCGGTATCGCCCTTCTGGGTCGCCGGCCGACTTGCCGCCGGGGACTGCGCTCGAACCAAACCCGGAAGGCCAAGGAACAAGGCCGTGACCGGAAGAGCCATCGCCAGGGCCGTGTCGTGGCATGAACTGAGTTTCATCGGAGGAATCCGTTCGGCTGAAGTGTGCCGGCGCAACCCGGCGGGCATCGAGAACGCATCATCGCCTGTCGGGGTTCAGAAGAGAAGCGCGCAGGAGACGCACGCGCCGTTGGAGCAAGCGACCTTCCCGGGCGACGAGTCGAGCGCTTGCAAACGCACGACGCGCAGCTGCC
>CAYSWE010000098.1:0-11975 GCA_964434515.1 uncultured Phycisphaerales bacterium
GCGACAGCGGAAGTTGGCGATGCGGTCCTTGAATCGCACGACGTGCCAGTTGGTCAAGACGAGCCCTTGCTCGCTGACGATCACCCCAGAGCCCTCGCCGAGTTTGCGAAAGGCGGTGCCTCCGCCGCGCGTTGCCACCCGCTCGCCGACCTGGATGTTGACCACCGACGGCCCGGCCTTTCGCACGGCCCGGACGACCGGTGTGATGCGGACGCTCTCGATGCTGCGCGGCAGATCGTCGCTCTTGAGCTTGGGTGTGGGTTTCTGCGGCACAGGCTCGAGCCGTTCGCTGCTCGCCGCTGTCCGATGCGGGAACATGTATGCGCTCGAAAGCACGCCGGTGGCGAGAGATGCGACGACTAGGTAACTCACTCGATTCGACATCACTCCCTCAGATCCTCCAGAGCGGATTATCAGACCGGGCCCGCGCGAGACCAGAGGGGCTCGGGAGAATCGCGCGGGAGTTTCGACTACAGATTGTAGTAGAATGCGCTGGCCGCTGGGTCGGCTGGTCTCAGTCCGCCGCTGCGATCACCGACTCGGCCCGACAGCGGCACCCAGATTAGGGACTCTCTTGACAGGACAGTGCGCCGCCGTTGCGGCTTGGCGATCCCCGGGCGGGTGGACGGGGAAGGAGACCGGATGCAGGCTCGTTTCTCTCGTTGTTTGGCTGCGGACGCGTGGAACCTTCGTGACCGATCCGTTCGCGCAGGACTGTTGGCGTGCCTGTTCGCGGTCGCGATCCCGGCAGTGCACGCGCAGGCGGACGTCGACCGCGAGGACTTCGACGTTGGGATTGGTCTCTTGCGACGCGGCCTCCATGACGACGCCGCGCGGCAGTTTCGTCGCTACGTCGAGCGGCACCCGCGCGCTGAGCTCGCGCCGGAGGCGTGGTATCGCTTGGGTACGTGCTACGAGAAGCTGGGTGATGCGGGCAAGGCGATCCAGTCCTTGGACAAGGCGCTGAGTTTTGGCCAGATGCGCCACGTCCCCGAGTGCCTCTATCGGCTCGGCAAGCTGCTCCAGAAGGCCGGACGCAAGGATGCGGCGCACGAGCGCTTGGCCGAGCTGGTGCGCAAGACCGACGCGAAGCACTACCTGCACGTCGCCGGGCTTTACGCAGACGGAGAGTGCTTGCGTGACCTGAAGCAGCGCGAGGCCGCGGTCGCGTCGTTTCTCAGTGCGGCCAAGCTCGAGCGCGATGCCAAGGGTGCGTTCGGGCTGCCGGCGCTCTATCACGCTGGCTTTTTGCTCATGGCGCTCGGCCGTTTCGGCGAGGCGTCCGGCGTGTTCGCATCGGCCGCGAAGCGTTGGCCCGACAACGAAGCGGCCGGCGAATGTCTGCATTTGGCCGGCGAGGCGCTCTACCGTGGCGAGGACTTCGTTCGCGCCGAGACCGCCTACCGCAAGGCCATCGCCGCTGGAGGGAAGTATGCCGACGATGCCCAAATGGGGCTCGCCTGGTGTCAGCTCAAGCGGGCCCAGCCCGAGGACGCGATTGCTTCGTTCCTGGCTCTCGCGCAGCGCTATCCCGAGTCTCCACTGGTCACCAAGGCGCGTCTCGAGGCCGGTCGACTGCTGTACAAGGAGCGGCGTTACGCACCTGCACGCGAGCAACTCGAGACCGTTCTCGAGTCCGACTCGCTGACGCCGAAGGTGCGGGCGACCGCGCTCGAGCTTCGTGGCCTCGCGTGCCTCGACTCCGGCGCAGCGCCGGTCGCGGCCGACAGCTTTGCCCGGGCGCTCACCGAGGAAGGGATCGACGACGCGACGCGTGCGCGGTTGGCCTACGACCTCGGCGAGGCGTTGGCGGAGCAGCAGCTCTTTAAGCGGGCGCTGACCGCCTACGACACCGCCATCGAAGCTGCCGATCCAAGCCTGCGCGGCGATGCGCTCTACGGCGCGGCGCTCGCGCTGCACCGGCTTGGCCGGCACAAGGACTCGGCGCGCATGGCCGAGCGGCTGGTCGACGAGTTGCCCAAGCATCGATTGGTCGTGCAGGCGCGTTTCGCGCTCGGCGAGGATTCCTTCGCGCTCGGTGATTGGGCCAAGGCCGACGAGTTCTTCGCCACGATCCCGGGCGAACACGTGCTCGGACGCAAGGCGGCCTTCAAGCGGGCGTGGTGCGCGTATCTCGCCGGCCGGCACAAGGACGCCGCGGCGCGCTTCGCCAGGTTGGCCGGTCGAGGAGATCGGAAGGACCCGATCGTCGAAGAGGCGCTCTCGATGCAAGCGCTGTCGGCGTTCCAGGCCGGCGACTCGGCCGGCGCCTTGACGGCCGCGGATCGCTACGTAGCGCGTTACCCTGAGGGTGCTTTCCTCGCACGGACCGAGCGCGTGGCGGCCCAGGTGCTCCAGGCCAAGCGGGACTTCCGCGGTGCCGCCAAGCGGCTCGCGCGCGCCGCCGGCGCCGAGACGTCGCAGGGGCGCGTCGCCGAGGATCGCCTGCAACAGGCCGAGCTCCTGTTCAAGCAAGGAGACTTTGAGGCCGCGGCCAAGAGCTACTCGGCGCTCGCGGCCGATGCTTCGCTTGGCGCGAAGGCGCTCGTTGGTCTGGCTTGGTGTGCGTTCGAACTCGGTGACGATGAGCCATGCATCGAGCACATCGAGGCGGCGATCGCGCATCCCAAAGTTGGCAAGGACGAGCCCGCCATGCTCGAGTTGCTCTCCTCGGTCTACCATCGAGCGAAGCGCTGGGAGGAGGCGATCGCGGCGGCCAAGCGCTTCCTGTCGAAGTTCGGTGGCCATCCTCGCAGTCGCGAGATGCGCTACGCGCTCGGGGTTGCCCAAGCCCGCGATGGGGATTTCGAGGCCGCCCGAGCGACGCTCGAGGGGCTTGGCGATTGCAGGGGGCTCGAGCGACCGGATCGAGCGTTCTACGAACTCGCCTGGGCCTGTCGCCGGCTCAAAGACCAACCGGCGGCGCTGGCGGCATTTGGTCGCGTGGCGGCGATCTCGAAGGATCCGGATCTCGCGGGCGAGGCCAACCTGCATCTCGGACAGGCGGCCTTGGATGCGAAGGATGCGGAGCGTGCGCGGGGACTGTTCGCGAAGGTTGCTGGACGCTACGAACCCCAGGCGCTCTACCGCGCCGGTTTTAGCCTGCTCGAAGAAGGCAAGAACACCGCGGCGCTGCCGTTGTTCGAACGCATCCTTGGGTTTGGACCGAAGCGCAGCAAGCTCTACGACGAGGCGCAGTTTCTTGCTGGCGAGTGTCGCTACCGCGAGCAGCGCTACAAGGCTGCGGCGGCAAACTATCGCAAGCTGCTCGAGCGCTCTCCGGATCATGACCGAGCGCAGGTTGCGCGGTTGCACCTCGGCGAGTGTGCCGCTCGCACCAAGGACGCCGCTGCGGCGATCGCGGTGCTCGACGAGCTGCTGCGGCGTGGCATCGAAGGCAAGGCCGAGAATGCCAGGGCGCTGCTCTGGCTCGGCAAGGCGCATCTAGCGCGTCACGAGTATGGCCCGGCCGAAGCGGCGTTCGCCAAGGTCCCCAAGTTGTCGACGGGTCCGCTCGCCGCCGAGGCGCAGTTTCGTATCGGTGAGAGTCGCGTCGCGCGTGGCAAGCCGGACGACGCAGTGGGCGCCTTCCTCAAACTGTCGTTGCTCTACGCCGACAAGCAGTGGGTCTCGCGGGGCCTGCTCGAGACCGGTCGCTGCTACGCCGCCATGGGGCAGCCGGCAAAAGCGAAGAAGTTCTTCGCAGAACTCTTGGACAAGCACGCGAACTCCTCCTTCGCGAGCGAGGCCCGCGCCGAGCTGGCACGGCTGAAAGGAAACTGAGATGACGTCTTCCCTGTTCTTCCTCGATGCACTCGTTCGGCAAACCGGTGAGTCGAGTGCCCAGACCGTCTGGGACTTCTTGGCCATGGGCGGCCCGGTCATGTGGCCGATCGGGATTTGCTCGGTGCTGGTCATCGGCTTCGCGCTCGAACGGTGGACCCGGCTTGGCGCGTCGCGTGTTGTTCCGGCGCAAACCGACGAGGTCGTCGAGCTGGTGCGAGCCGGCCGTATGGATGAGGCTCTGCAGCTCGCCGAGGAGATGAACGCACCTTCCGGCCGCGTGCTCGCCGCCGGGCTGCGCCGGCGTGGCTACGCCCTGCGCGATGTCGAGGGCGCGATGGAGGACCAGGGGCACAAGGAGCTGGAGCGTCTGCGCGGCAATCTCCGCGTGCTCACGTTGGTGGCGGCGGTGGCGCCGCTGCTCGGTCTCTTGGGCACGGTCATCGGCATCCAGGAAGCGTTTCATCAGGTCGCCAACTCCGGGATGGGCAAGCCCGAGAACCTCGCCGATGGAATCCAGCAGGCACTGGTGACGACCATCGCCGGGTTGTGCGTGGCCATTCCAGCGATGCTCCTGGCGGCCTACCTCAACGCGAAGGCGCGGCGCTTGATCTTGCGCTGCGATGACAAGGTGTCGTCGATCGTCGAGCGCGTCGCGCGCAAGCCCGGGGAGCGCCATGCGGCTTGATCGCGAAGACGCCGAGGAGCCGGAGCTCAACCTGACGCCGTTGATCGACGTCGTGTTCTTGCTGCTGGTGTTCTTTCTCGTGTCGACGACGTTCAAGCGCGATGAAGTCGAGATGGACCTGAACCTGCCCGAGGCGACGTCCGGCGACAGTTCCGAAGACGGCAAGCTGCTGATCATCAACGTCAAGCGTGATGGCGCCGTGTTTGTAGATGGGCGACGCGTCAGTTCGGAGGCGCTCAAGCAGAAGCTCAAGGCCGCGGCGCGGCGGGACAAGGACCAAGAAGTCCTGATCCGCGGCGACGAGCAGGCGCGTTATGGGGTGATTGCTGCGGTGCTGAATGCCTGCCACGAGGTGGCGCTGCACGCCGTCGCGCTCGGCGCGGACAACGCACAAGGGCGCTGATTCGGGCATGTTCGGGGGGACGCATCCATGAAGAGCAAGACTCGGTCGAGGCTCATTCTTCTGGCGCTCGGCGGGATCGTCGCGACGGGTGCGTCGCTGCTCGTGCTGCGCGCGGCGCGTCCGATCTACTACACCGACGGTCAGCAGGCGTCGTCGGCGGTGGATCTGCGCGATGCCTCGATGCTGGCGTGGTCCTCACCCGAGCCCGTTGTCGAGCTCCCGGGGCCGGTGCAGGGTCGGGTTGCGACTCTGGCCGATGGGCGGCTGCTCTATGGCCGCAAGGTTGGCGCGCGCACCGTGCTCGTCGTGTTCGATCCCAAGCGTCCGGAGCTCGAGCCGCTGGCTGCGATCGGCCTCGGGTCTGCGGGCCACGATCTCGCGCCGGCGTTGGCTGCCGACGGCCGGCTTTACTTCGCGTCCGACCGTCCCGGCGGTCACGGGGGCTTCGACATCTGGGTAGCGCGGGTTCGCGGTGCATCGTTCGGTGACGTCGAATGCCTTGGGGACGCCGTCAATACCAGCCAGGACGAGACCGACCCCGCGCCGGATCCAGTGAGTTCGCGCCTCGCGTTCGTGCGCCGCGATCCTGCCAAGCACGACGGTCGCAATGGTGTGCTCATGTTGGCTTCGCTTGCGGCCGAGGATCCGGCGATCCCGGTGATCGCCGACGCTCCCGCGCGCGGTCGGATCGTGATCGATCGGGATCCCGCGTTCTCTGCGGATGGCTCGTCGTTGTGGTTCGCCAGGCAAGAACGCGGCGGCGCGCCGCAGGTCTATCGCACATGGCAGCACGCACCGCGGACCGCTGAGTCTGCGAGCAAGGCGGCCGCGGACGCGAAGTTCGTCCGACCGGTTCCGGTGGCAGCACTCGACGGCCGGACTCTGCGCGCGCCACAACCCTCGGCTGATGGCTTTGGCGTGACGCTGCTCGATCAGCACGCGTCGATGCTCTACCTCTCGCGTGCGTTCGAGGTCTACCCATGGTGGGACGGGCAGTGGAGGCTCGAGCTGATTCTGCTGTCGAGCTTGGGATTTTGCGCCTTGCTGCTGTTGCTCCTCGCGCTCGGCGGTCGTTGGAACAAGCTCGACATCATCACGCAGTGTCTACTGGCGTCGTTCCTTCTGCATCTCCTGATTCTGCTCTGGATGATGCGTGTCGAGATCGTCCGGCAGTGGATCCCGCCGAGTACGGACCGCGGCGGGGCCGTGCAGGTGCGCTTGCTGTCTGGCGTCGAGTCGGAGTCCGGCAACGGCAACGAGGTCTCGCAGTTGCGCAGCGATCTCGCGCGCGAGCAGAGCTTTGCGGGTGTCGAGCGGGCCTTGGCCGCGGAGCAACCAGGGGACATGCTCGCCAAGGTGGAACGTGGCGAACCGAAAGCCGCGACAGGTAGCCACAAGCCGTTGGCGCGCGCACGTTCGCGGCAGGCGACGGCCTCGCTGGCCGATCGGCCGACCGCGGCAACCCGACGTGATGGCGCGGACGTCGCGCGCCCGGTGCAGGCGCACGCGACGCGCACCGAGGCGCAGGCGTTGCAGCCGTCGCGTTCGGCCAAGCCTCGGGTCGCGGCCAGCGAGCTTGCGGTGCGGATTCCTTCGGCGCAGTCCCTGGCGTCGGGCCGATCCACGGCGTCACGTCGCTTGCCAGCGGAAGGGTTGCCGGCGGCAGGGTTGGCGGCCGCGCGGCCGGCCACGTCCACGCACGCTTGGTCGACGCCGGAGCCACGGGCCCAGGATCTTCCCGCGGCTCCCTCGCGTCGCACCGGCGCGGCTCCAGCCGAGCGTGTGTTGGCGCGGAATGCTCGGGCGGCGACGGTCGCTGCCTCGGCCTCGGCGACGGCGCGTCCGGAGCGCGTGGTTCGACCGGCGGCGCTTGGTAGCGCGGACACCGCCCCGGGCCCGCGGTCTGCGGCGGCGGCTTTGCGGCGGGCTGGCCCTTCGCCCGCACCCCGCGACGAGTACGCGCCGGCATCCCGTGCCACGTTGTCGAGCAAACTCGCCGCGTTGCGTGACGCGCCGGAGCCCGCGCCGCAGCGTGTCGGTACGCTTGCCGGCGAGCGCGAGATCGCCCGCGACCTGGCACGGACAGCGTTGGCGATTGGCGCGCAGTCCCGCGGTCCCCACGCGCCGGTCAAGGCGTCCGAGCCAGAGCTCGCGGGCGTGGCGGGGGATCCATCCTTGATGCGGCCGGATACTTCGCTCGAACGCGCCGCGCGTGTCCGACGTGCCGCGGTCGCTGCGGAAAAACCGATGCTCGCAGCCGGCGGCCTCGCGCCACAGGTTGGCGTCGGAGCGCTGATCCGCGACGATGTTGGCGACGTCGGCACGGTGGCGCGCAGCGATAGCGCCGTTGCGCGTGAGTCCGAGCTCAGGCAGCTCGACGCGACGACCGGCCGAGCTGAGTTCTCCGCCGCCGACGCCGCGCGTCGCGCCGAGCGCTCGGCCGCTAGCAACCTGGTCGCGACGCCCCAAGTCGCGCGCGTGCAGTCGGCACTCGATTCGGCCGAGCGGCGCAGTCTTCCTCCTGAGGCTGAGCGCGGAATCGGCGCCCCGACGGGGGGGCCACGGGCATTTGCTGCCGAAGTCGCGGTGCGCGACGACCTCGCGGGATCGGATGCCCCGGTCGCCGCGCGAACCGCTGGCGTGGGGGCTGCTCGGCAGGCCTTGCTGGCTGCGCCCGTCGAAATCGATGGGCCGGCCGAGCTTTCTCCCGCGCCGCCGCGCCGACTCGTCGCCGCTCCCTCGCCTCGGGTCTTTGGACAACTCACGGTTCCGGGGACCTATCTCGACCGCGTGCCGCGCCGTGACTTCGTGCCGGCCATTCCCGATGTGCAGCGCAAGCGCGTTGCCGATTCGCTCTATGCGAATCGCTTTGGTGAGCGCAAGGCCGAGGCGCTCGAACGCTTCGGCGGGACCGTCGAGACCGAACGTGCCGTGCGGATGGGCCTGCGCTATCTCGCCAGCATTCAGAATCCGGACGGATCGTGGGGCTCGGCGCAACGGATGCACCGGAAGTACGGCGAAGTCTACGTGGGCAAGACGGGGCTCTGTGTCTTGGCGTTCCTCGGGGCGGGGCATACGCCGAAGTCGCGGACCAAATACTCGCGCAACGTTCAGCGCGCGCTCGATCTCCTGGTCTCGACCCAGGACCCTGTGTCAGGACACTTTGGTGTGACGTCCGCCTACAGTCACGGCGTGGCGACCTACGCGATCGCGGAGTGCTATGCGATGACGCACGACGCTTCGCTGCTGCAGCCGCTGCGCGAAGCCGTTGCGCATACGCTGAGTCAGCAGCATCTGCGCGGGCGGCTGCACAGCCGGGGTGGTTGGGGCTACTTTTCGCCGCGCCTGCGTCCGGAGGATCACTACGCGCGCGCGTCGACGTCCTCGTGGCAGATCATGGGGCTCGAGTCCGCGCGGCGCTCTGGGATCCAGGTCCCGGACGAGGCGTTGGCGCGTGCCCGTCGCTTCCTCCTCAATATGTTCGATGCGCGTCGCGGCTGGTTCTACTACACCAAGGAGCCGAGCCGCTTGCGGATGGATTGGCCGACGCTGCCGGCGTCGACGCCGGCGTCGGTGTTCTGCTTGCTGTTGCTCGGCGTGGATCCGGACCGGGAAGCGATCGAGCGCGGACTCGCCTACACGGTCCGCCGCCGGCCGCAGCGCTACGGGCGCGCCAGCGACGATGACTTTGTTCTCAAGGCCGCGGGCAACGTGTACTTTTGGTACTACGGAAGCCTCGCTTGCTTCTTCGCCGGCGGTGATGCGTGGACTCGGTGGAACTCTGCCCTCAAGCGAGTCTTGCCGCGGGCGCAATCTGCGGATGGGTCGTTTCGACCGATCGATCCCTACGCCGAGTATGCCGGGGACCACGCGGGCGACAAAAGTTATACGACAGCGATGTGCGTGCTGAGTCTCGAGGTGTATTACCGGTACTTTACGCCACTGCTCAAGAAGCGCTGATACGCCGCGATGGCCGAACGGCCCGAACCCAGAGTCCCCGATCCTCGCGTCACGGTGGGTATGCCCATCTACAACGGCGAGGCGTTCGTGCGCGAGGCGCTCGATTCGCTGCTCGGGCAGACGTTGGTCGACTTCGAGTTGCTGATTTCGGACAATGCTTCTGAGGACGCAACGCGGGCGATCTGTGAGGAATACGCCGGGCGTGATCCGCGGATTCGCTATGTGCGCAGTCCGAAGAACGTTGGCGCAGCGCCCAACTACAACGTGCTCGTCGACCGCGCGCGCGGTCGCTTCTTCAAGTGGGCCGCGCACGATGATGTCTTGGCCCCGGAGTTCCTCGAGCGGTGCGTTGGCGCTCTCGAGGCGGAACCCGACGTCGTGGTGGCGTATCCGCGGACGCGGTATATGCGCGAGGATGGAACCGAGATCCGGACCTCGACCGGCGACCTGGACATTCGTGGCACGGACCCACTCGCGCGCGTCCGGCAGCTGATCGACCACGAGATCGACGGGGACGACGTGCTCATGTCGGTGTTCGGCCTGTTTCGCACGGACGCGCTGCGTCGGACCGGACGGATTGGCAGCTATCCGGCGTCGGACCAGGTCCTGATGTTCGAGCTAGCCATGCTCGGTGGCTTTCGCCAGGTGGACGCGGCGTTGTTTTTTCGGCGCCTGCACGAGGGCACGTCGATGGCGGCCAATCGCACGCCGCATGCCCAGGCGCGCTGGTTCGATGCCAGCGAACGGCGGCGCGTGATCTTGCCGATGTGGGGGCTCTGGCGTGCGCACAACCGCGCCTTGGCAAGGTCGGGCCTGCCGTTCGGGCAGCGGTTGCGGGGATACGGGAAGCTCGCGTCGCGGTTTCTCCGTATGCCGGGCGCTCTTGCGGGCGAGTTGAAGAAGGCTGTTTTTCAGCTCTTCAGGCGGGACTAGGGCTACGCTTCGGGGAGGCCTCTCTGGTTCTTCATGAACGACGCTCCTTCCGCACCGCATCCTACTGCTGACATCTCCGTTCCCGCGGCGGCGCGCTGGGGCACGATCGGTCAGATCGGTGGGCAGCTCATGCGGTTGGTCGTGCTGCTCGTGCTGGCCAGGATTCTCGATGGGGACGACTTTGGCCTGCTCGAGGTGGCGCTGACGGTCACCGGCTTCTTCGAGATCATCAAGCCGTTCGGGACGGCCGAATACGTCGTGCAACAAGCGCGGCTCGAGCGCGGTCTGTTGTCGAGCCTGTTCGTGTTGAACGTGGTTGCTGGCATCGGCATCAGCGGCGTGCTGTGGGTCGCGGCGCCCTTCATCGCCCCGTGGTTCAGCGAGCATGGCAGCGCGGCGGCGCCCTTGATTCGCTGGATCGGGCTCAGTTTTTTCGTGCTTTCGTTTGGCCACGTGCAGGAGGCGTTGTTGCGCCGGCAGCTCCGCTTCCGTCGGCTGGCCCTCGTGCTCTTCCTCGGCCCGGCTGCCTACGCCGCGTTTGCGATCCCGTGCGCCGTGGCCGGCTGGGGGCCGATGAGCTTCGCCGTGGGCGCGATCGCCGAGGCCATCGTCATGACGACGTTGCTTTGGATGTTGACGGCGTGGCGACCTCGGCGCGGCGGATCGTGGCGCTCGGCACGTCAGACGTTCCACTTCAGCTCGTTCCTGACATTCTCGGAAATCGTGCGTTGGCTGACGTCGACCGCGGACCGCGTCGTCGTCGGGCGCATGTTTGGACTGGACGCACTCGGCGCCTATGGGTTGGCGCGACGACTGCTCATGCAGGTGATCAAGCCGTTGACCCTGGTGTTTCACAAGGCGGTGTTCCCTGTGCTGGCGCGCTTCGAGTCCGACGATGCCGCCATGATGGAGCGCTGGACGCGCGCGTGCGCCGGTGTCGGATTGCTCGCGTTCCCCGCGACTGCGGGGCTGTGTGTGTTGGCTGAGCCGTTCATAGCGTTGATCGACGCCGAGAAGTGGCAGGCCGCGGTTCCCGTGCTGCAGATCTTTGCGCCGGTCGCCGCTGCGCAGGCCGTCACGGCAACGGTCGGTGTTCTCTATTTGTTGCGCGGCCGCACCGACTGGCTGTTTGGTTGGAGCGTCTTCTCCGGGCTTTCGATCGTCGCCGGCTATCTGATTGGCGCGCAGTTCGGCCTGGTCGGTGTGGCGTGGGCCAGCCTTGCCGTGATGGCGGCGCTGGTCGTTCCGGCCTTCTGGCTGCCGCTTCGCCTGCTGCGCGGCGACGTGCGCGTCCCCTTGCGCGCTCTCCTACCCGGCGCGCTACTGAGCCTGGTGATGGCCGCGGTCGTGTTCGCCGTCGATGTGGGGCTCGCGCACCTCGGCGCCGGGCCATGGCTCCGGCTAACGCTAGGCGTCGCCGTCGGCAGCGCCGCCTATCTCGCGCTCCTGATCCGCTTCCAACCACCCGGCTTCGCCGACCTTTGGGCGGTGCTACCACGAGTCGGGCAGTTCTCCCCGAAAAAATGACTACGACACGATTCTTCGGTGCGGTAAGCTCTAACTTACACCTTATAGACGGAGGACCAGTCATGCGGCGTCTCTCTCTCTCCTGGTGACCGCTGGAGTTGCTTCGGCCCAGCTGGCTGAGCACCCGAACCCGATCCAGTTGATTCCGGCGCCGCGGTATCATGCACCGAGCACGAGCTGGTGGAAGGACATGGATCGTTATCGTATGACGATCGGCGACCTCAACAACGATGGCGTGCCCGATATCCTGGTCACGAACGCCGTGGCATACGCGGCCGTGTGGTTCCTCGCACCGAGTCCGACCAACGACAGCCTCGTCGTCGCGCCGAATGGGCATCACGAGCTGTGGCCCTACAACCCCCCGGCCACCAAGCCGACGCAGGGGGATGCCATGCGCTACCGATCGATCGAACCGTGGAACCTAGACTCGCCGATCATCGCCGACATCGACTATGACGGGTTCGGCTCTTCGACCGGTGACTTTGGCGTCGGCGCATGCGCCTCGCGCCCGCTGCGCGCGTTGACGCAGGTGGTTGAGGGAGGGCGAGGTCTTCGCGATCACGCGACCGACCGCGCGACGAAGCCACCCTGGCGGGCGCGTCAGGTGCACCCAGCGCAGATGCAGGCCCCGCACCCGCCCGACCGCCGAGTCCGCGCGCACGACCTCGTCGGCGTGATCGA
>CAYSWE010000099.1:0-11865 GCA_964434515.1 uncultured Phycisphaerales bacterium
CGAACTCGAACAGCCCTTCTGGGTCCTGGAGTCGCATGGCCCGTAAGTCCCAAACGGCGAGGGGTTGCATCGTATCTACCGCGGTCTGCCACGGGACGACATGCTGCTTGCCCGACGCGAAGTGGATCTCGACTTCGTCGGTTTCCGGCGACAGCCCGGCGATCAGGCCCTCTCCCCAGCCGGAGCGGTGCATGACGGCGCGGCCGGGAATGTAGACCAGGCATGCTTGGAACGACCGGTAGCCGTCCCAACGGACGTTGGCTGGGTCGATGCCGGATTTCTTGATCAGGTAGTCGAACCACGGCTCGGAGCCGTAGGCATCGCGGATATGCTTGGCGGTCAGCGCCTCGAGTCCGCCGATGTTGTCGACCTTCAACGAAGTCAAGAGTTCGAGCACCGCGAGCACATCCTTACCCCGCTCCGCCCTATCCAAGGACTCGACCAACATGGTGCCAAAGACGGCAGCTTTCTCGCTCTGCCCGATGTCGGCGAGAGCTTGGAGCGCAGCCTCATATCGGTTCAGGTCACCGACGTTGTCCATTTCCTCGAGCCACAGGCGTTCGAGAGCTTCGACATCGCCAGCGCGCGCCAGATCCAGAGGTGTGGGGGTCGACACTGCTTCGGTCATGCTTCAGGGTCTCAGGGGAAGGCCTGGGCCGACCGATCGACCCAGGACGATCGAGAGTGGTTACTCGGCTAGCCGGGCGACCAGGCTGCCGATCTCGGACGGAAGAACGGCCTCGTCGTAGGCATCGGTCGGCATCTCGTCGACTACCGCGCCAGGCGCGACCAGGATAAGGTAAAACTCAGCTTCGTAGATTCGTCGGAATGCCTGCAGCTTGCGCGCGTGGACATGATCCGTCCCAGCGAGGACCTCGACGATCGAGATCTTGCCCTCGCGACCCCGTCCTCGGAGAACCATGCACGGCGAGTACGCCGCGGTCTGGTTGTCTTCGACGCGGACCTCATATCGACGTGGCCGATGGCAGTGGGCCACGCCCTGCCATGAGAGCTTGTCGCAGATGCGTTTCTCCATCAGGCTCTTCAACGAGCGCCCACCACACTGGCCATAATCCGCGCCCGGATCGGGACTGACAAAGTAGTCCTCCTCAGACTCGACGGCACAACCATAGGTGTCGTAACTGGTCACCGCGGCTGTCCGGCGAAGCATCCGCTCGGCTTGCGCAACGTTGGCGGCTCGTGCCGCTTTCGCGCGCGAGGTTGCTTTGGGCTTGGTGCTACGCTTCCTCGGCGCGACGGGCTTCGAAGGAGGGGTCGACTTCGAGGGCGCGGTCTTCGACCGCTGAGACGTACCCTTCGCAGGGACAGCATCCGCCTTCTTTCCGTTGTCGAGGTTCTTCGCGACGGACGTCGCGGGCCCATTCTTGGTTGTCGTCTTGCTAGCCATGTTCTCCGAGACCAGGACGCCACCGAAACGTCCGCTTACCAACACGGATCTCGTTACCCAGACTAGCGGGTTCCGAGACAGCCGCAAAGGGACGGAAGCGTCAGAGCGTCGTGCCAAAGCCTTGTCGCGGCGCTCGCAGATGCGCTGCCGCACTCGGTTTTAAGGGGAAGCATGATAGCAAGATGTCAACCAGCTGAATAGAGGCTAGTGGCGCGATTCATCAATCCGCGGCCGTTGGCGTGCCGCTGCACCGCCATCTGCGTTATCGAATGGTCAGCTCGACGCCGTTGGTCGTGATCAACTGTGCTGCGTTGGCCCGGACATCCTGCGTCCACCACTGGAAGTAGAGCTTCACGCCCTGCAACGCAGTGTTGCGCGGCAGCGGCAGCGGCAGCCAGGCGCTGCCGGCGGTGCTGTTGACCGTCGGGAACACGAACTCTGCGCTGACTCGCTGCGCGCAAGACCCCATTCCGAGGCCTGCGAGGGGGATCGGCAGCGGAATCGTCCCGTTGAACAGCTTGTTCGACAACCCCATGAAGAGGAACGAAGCCAAGCCTGGCTGGGCGCGCTTGATCTCGACCCGTAGTTTGGTGTTGCCAATGGTCGGCCCGCCGCCGCTGATGCTGACGCGCGAATCCAGGCCGTTCGAGCCTACGCAGCCGGCGCCAAACGGCACGGCGCCCACCGGCATCGGATCCACGACGAGACTTCGATCGATCGCGTGGAGTTCGAGACTGAACGGGCCAAACTGCTTGCTAAAGACCTTCGGAAAGGGCTGTGGCGTGACATAGATCACACGGACTTCGCCCGTCTCGATCACGCGATTCCGGTTCTTGTCGTTGAGTTCGAGAACCTCGTCTGCGGCTCCGTTTTCCAGCAGCAAGTAAACAAGGCCTTCACCCTCCGCTAGTCCGGTGACGAATCCTGTGATCTGATTCACCTTGCCGTTGATCGGATCGACCCAGCTCGGCGATTTGACCACGCCGGCGGCGCCACCCTTGAGGTCGTTGCCCGACCCGTTGAAGAACACCGTCACCTCACCTTTGTCTTGGAGATCACCATCGTTGTTCGCATCGAACCCGCGCAAGACGACTCCGTGCAGCGACTTTCCAGCCTTGTTTTTCGACCCGAAGCTTCGCGTCGCGCTGTACGCGTTGGCGAAATAGACGACGGGTTGGAGGCGGAAGCCATTGGCATCGATCTCGCAGAACGGAAAGCCATTGAAGAACTGGGTCTGGTTGTTGCGCTGGAAGGTGATGTCGAGATCCTCGAGCGCTCCAGAGGCTAGGTCAGCATTGACTGGCAGGCCATTCAGCTGGGATGGATTGAAGAACACGCCTCGCGACGTCAACTTGCCGTTGGTCTCCTTGAATCCAAAATAGCAGAACTGATCCGTGCCAAGCGTGACGCCGGCGCGGCCGGCGTTGTACGCAACGATCGTACCCGAACGTGGAACAACGCGAATCCGCTCCCAGTTGTCGTTCGCGAGCGTCACCATTCCGGATTTACCAGGAAACGTGAGTTTGTCGGACTGGTCGAGTAACTTGGCCGTTTCGCCCGTATCCGATCCGACACCGTTGTTGTTCTTATCGACCGTCCGGTAAATCCCGGTGACGCGACCTGCCTGGCGGCGTCGGTCAGAGTTGAGCGCGGTGTAGAGAACCGTGGTGGAACCAACTCGGTGCAGAGCAATCGAGTTCGGTCCGAACGTCCCTGCCGTGCCAAACTGAACGAACGGTTTGATTTCGGGATCGTCGATGACTCCGTTGGCATTCTTGTCGCGCGCCAGGAGAACGTAACCATCGCCCGCGTCCGCGATGTAGAACGACACATCGCCGCGCTCGACGACGTGTTGCTCATCGAAGATGAACCCACCACGTCCGCCGTTCACCGAGAACACCTTGCGAAGGTAGGCGAACAGTTCGGTAGACGAGGCATCGATCTTGCCATCGTGGTCCAGGTCGTAGAGACCGGCGATCGGCACTGACTTCGCTTGGTTCTTGTTGTCGCCAGCAAAACCGAGCAGCATGTGGAGTGAACCTTGCGCGGGCAAGCTCGCGGAAAGCACAGGAAGGACGGCGGCAACGCCGAGAGTCGAAAGGCGCATCTGGAATCTCCGAAGAGCTAAGGGGCAGTGACAGGAGAGGAGAGAACCGGTTGGTCAGGATGGAGTTTGGTAGGCCCTGCAGGACTCGAACCTGCAACCAGCCGGGTATGAGCCGGCAGCTCTCACCAATTGAGCTAAGGGCCCGCGCACGATGTCCACGACCGCAACTCGTCGCGGCTTCGGACCGAGTGCCCGGGACAGGCTATCCTAGGACGTTCCGCCGGGAACCTACAATCGCCCTAGCGTGAAGAATCCAAGAAGAATTCCGACCTGGCGGTAGCCGACCCGATGGCATGGCAGAACGCCGGGTCGGACCTCGCTTCAGCTGCCGAGGCCTTTCAGCACTTCCTGGTCGCCCACATCGAAGATGCTCTGCCAGGCGGATTCCTCGACATCAACGTCCTCAAGCGGCCGTCGCGTGACTTCGTCGCGAGGGTGCTCCGGGAACAGTTGGAACAAGAACTTCAGATTCTCGCTGCCAAGACCCACGAACGGAAACACCGTCTTCCCCGATAGCTTCTGGGCGTGCGCCAAGACCTTGTAGGGGACGAGGAGCGGCATCGCGATGCTCAGCACGTTCCCCGCCACGTCGAGTGGCAGCAGGCGATGCTCGAAGAGAAACTTTTCTGGAATCGCGTCGACCGCCTCGCGGTTGATATCCAGGCCGGAAGCCATGAGAAACGGCAGCTGGAAGTGCTGCACTACCAGCCGAGCCAGGTCCCACTCGGCGATCTGACCACTTTCGACGAGCACCTCGACGAACGGTACGCCGGTACTGTCTTGGTGGTAGAGCGCATCCGTGATCTTCTCGGTGGACACGACCCCGCTCTGGGAGAGGACCTCCGCCAACCGAACGGTCGTGATACGTTCCATGCCCTTCATATGAGGGCAGTATCGGCCGACGAGGGCTTGTTCCTGAGGCCTTGCCAGAGGGTGTCGTTCGCTGTGACAAGGCCCCGGTCCCATCGGCGTTTTGGCGCCCCAGTCCCTATATATCGAGGTTCTTCGCGTCGAGCGAATGCTTCTCGATGAACTGCCTGCGCGGCTCGACAACCGAACCCATCAACACCGTGAACAGCTTGTCCGTGTCGACTTCGTCCGCGGACTCCACTCGGTACAGGAGGCGCTGTGCCGGATCCATGGCCGACTCCCACAACTGGTTGTCATCCATCTCGCCGAGACCCTTGAAGCGCTGTGTGAATACATCGCGGCGCTTGCCGAAGACTCGCAGCGCTTCCGACAGAGTTCGCACGCGACTCCGCTCGCTGCCAACCTTGACTTCGATCGTTGCCGTTTCGCCAGACGCGTCATCAAAGAGATCCAGCGGTAGATGCATCGCCGCCGCCCGCTCCACCAATTCCTTTAGCCGTTTCGACACATGAATGGACTCGACCACCACGTCTGCCTGATCGTTTGCGTCGCCAACAAAACTGACAACCAGTCCTTCCGCGTCTGCTCTCATCTGACCCAGGATTTCGTCAAGTTCTGCCTCACCACCCGTCACAAACAGCGTCTTCGGTGCATGGCCTGCAAGACGCTCCGAACGAACGGTGATCTGGTGTGTAGGCCACGAACCGCACTCGTTTCTCGTGCGAATGATCTCTGAAACGCCAACGCTACTACGGCGGGCATCCTTGCCGGCCTCCCGCTCTATGGCACGAATCGTCTCAACTGCCCGCTCCAGTTCGACACCGAGAAACTCTCGACCGTCTACCCACAATCCAAGGCTGTCCAGTCCGAAACGCATCATTGCTGCCTCTCGTTGCTCCTCCGTGTGAACATATTCGTATTTCTTTCCTTTACGCAATATATATAGCGGCGGCTGCGCTACATACACATATCCACCTCTTACTAGGGCAGGCATCTTGCGATAGAAAAACGTAAGCAACAATGTCCGGATATGACTGCCGTCTACATCGGCGTCCGTCATGATGATGATCTTATGATACCGCAGCTTATTGGGATCGAACTCCTCTCCGACAAACCCTGCCCCACAGGCGGCAACGATCGCCTCAATTTCGCGATGATCCATCACCTTGTGCAGGGGCGCCTTCTCGACGTTCAAAATCTTGCCGCGTAGCGGCAGAATGGCTTGGAACGATGCGCGCCCAGAAACCGCAGTGCCTCCGGCAGAGTCACCTTCGACCAGGAAGAGCTCGGCATCTTCGCGCGCTGTTCCGCGGTGACAGTCGACCAACTTGAGTGGCAGGGTCGAGTTCTCCATCGCCGACTTCCGTCGAACCTGGTCGCGCGCCTTTCGCGCTGCGTCCCGAGCTCGTGCTGCCTGCATGGCCTTCTCAAAGATCGCCTTGCCGTCTTTGGGATTCTCCTCGAAGTAGTCGCGGAGAGCTTCGCCAAAGATCGTGTTGACGATGCCTTCTACATCACGGTTTCCAAGCCGAATCTTCGTCTGACTTTCGAACTGCGGGTCCGGTACTTTCACAGCAATAATCGCTGTCAAACCTTCCCGAAGATCATCACCACTCGGCTGCTTTTCCTTCTCTTTGATTAGGTTGTTCTTCTTGGCGAACTGATTCAATGTTCGGGTAAGGGCTGTCTTAAACCCACTGAGGTGCGTGCCTCCTTCTACTGTATGTATATTGTTAACAAATGATAGTATTGTCTCATTGTAACCATTACTGTACTGTAGTGCGATCTCTACCTCGTGCTGGGTTTCCCGATCCTCAGAAGTATGTATCTTGTGTATATGTATAACATCGCCATGCAATACTTCTTTACCGGTATTGAGATGAGTCACAAAATCGATGAGACCATTTGGATGCCTAAACTCGGCCTTTTCTCCGGACCGCTCATCAACCAATGATATCGCCAGACCATACGTCCCCATCAAATACGACAACTCGCGCATACGCTTCGTTACGCGCTCGTATTGGATCTCTGTCGTCTGAAAGATCTCTTCATCGGCCTTGAACCGGACGAGAGTTCCGGTCTTCGAAGACTCGCCAAGCTCGGTGAGTTCGGACGTCTTGGCGCCGCGCTCGAACGTCTGTCGAAAGACCCTTCCGTTGCGGTAAACCTCGACCTCGAGCCATTCCGACAATGCATTGACAACGGAGACTCCGACGCCATGCAAGCCGCCGGATACCTGATAGCTGCCCTTGTCGAACTTCCCGCCCGCATGAAGTTTTGTGAGGATGATCTCCAGTGCTGGGACACCCAACTTGGGATGTAGGTCGACCGGAATCCCCGCTCCGTTATCAAGAACGGACACCGAAGAATCCTTGTGTATCGTGACGACGATCTGATCGCAGCGCCGCTGCAGAGCCTCATCTACCGAGTTGTCGACGACTTCCCAGATGAGATGGTGAAGACCGGCTTGAGCCGTATCTCCAATGTACATGGCAGGTCGCTTGCGAACCGCTTCGAGGCCCTCGAGGACCTGAATCGAACTCGCATTGTAGTCACTGCCGTCAGGCGGTTGCTCCTGAATGTCGTTAGCCTCGTTCGTCATACCTGCCCCACGTTCCACCACCCTCTAAACAACCTTGACTTGCAACGCCACGGTGCACAATGGGCGGTCAATACGTTCCTTCAACGTGAAAGACTACCTTAGTCACATAGTTGCCGTCCTGCTCGGCGGCAGTCTTGCTCGCGTCTACGCGACCCGAATGTTCGTTGTCCTCAGGAGGAGAGATTCGGCGGTTCAATGCTTGGCGAAATCTATCACCAACTAAGCCGCGCGCCTCTGCGTAGCGCGCGTGACTGTCCAGAACTATATGCAGGACGCCCCGGCGAAAATTCACCAGCCGAACACGGTCTTCATCCAAGTCCGGCCAAAAATCGCGCGCGGCCGCGAGCACTGCCACCGAAACTGAGTCCTCGACTACTCGCGTCTTCTTTAGCAGGTCGCGTAGCAGCGTGTCGAGTCCCTTACTCTGATTCTTGGTCTTGGAATCTTTGGTCTTGGAGGATCTTACCATACTCGATCAGATTCCGGTGATCGGCATCAGAACATATACGTAGTCCTCGCCAAATACGAATTTTCCAGGAGCATTGGCATCGTGAAACTCGAACTTTACTTGGTCCTCTTGCACGACGCGGAGCACATCCGAGATGAAGTTAGGATTGAATGTAATGGAGCCACCAATTCCAGACAGATCTATATCCATCACAGTCTCTGCCTGCCCCAAGCCCGCCGCTTCGCTTTCAAACTTCGCCTGACTCCCCTCAAAGGTAATGCGTACTGCCGGGTTGATGTCCTCCGTCAGGACGCGCACACGCCGCAGATTGGCCTCGAGGACTGCGCGATTGAACTCGACCACATTCGAACAACCCTGCGGAACTACCTTATCATAGTCCGGGAACGCTCCTTGAATACGTTGAACAGAAAGGCTCGCGTCGGGAACGGTGAAACAAACCGAGCCCTCGTTGATGTGCATCCCGACCTCATCGCCGGTGAGGCTGTCCAAGGCTCGGATTGCTGCGGTCAGGCTCTTGTGCGGGAGCAGAGCCTGCCATCCATCCGGCCCATCCGACAGTTCGTCAGGCTTCTCGAGGGGCGTGGAAATCAACGCCAGTCGCCTGCCATCGGTTCCGACCGTGCTCAGCTTGCCGTTCTTTGCCGCCAACAGAATACCGTTCATAGCATAGCGGGTGGCCTCGCGAGCGCAGGCAAACTCCGTCGCTTGCAGGTGACGCTTCAGAACCTGAATCGGTACGCCTAGCGTCGTGCCGGTTTGGTCGAAGGACAGGTCCGGGTAGTCGTCTGCTGCGCCGGTGACCATCTCGAATTTACCGCTGGCCGTAGGCAGCTTCAAGGTTCCACTCTCGACCTCAACACGCAGAGTCGACTCGGGCACCTCATGAACCAGCGAGTGGAACTGCTTGGCCGGCACGAGACAACTACCAGGCTGCTCGACCTTGACCGCCTCCAAGCGGACTTCGGCGGACAAATCGAGATTGCTCCCCTGCAACACAAGCGCGTCCTCGTCCGCGCGCAGGTAGAGCGATTTCAGTGCCGGCTTCGGCGCATCCTTGACGGGAATGGCCGACAAAACGGGCGCTAGCGCCGCCTCGAGGCGACTTCGATCACAGAGGAATCTCATGGTTGCTCTTGTTCCGCTCCTCGCCAGTGCTGTTCGTGCGATGCTGCTCTCGGCCAGTGATTCTATATGCAGGGAGTCTCCATCTCTAAACTCTTCCTCCCTATTCAATTGCCCATTCAGGAACCCGAACAAGTGCTGGTCGGAACTCAGAAACGATTAGTGACAAATGGCTTATGGGATCTTGGCAGGCTTGCGCACTGTGGATCTGGGTTGGCTGTGATGTGAATCCGCGACCCGTTGTGGCGAGTTATCCACAGTTGGATATACGCTGAAATGTCTTTCTGTGGAAAACCGGACTACGGATCCGCAGCGGTTCCGGATGTTGTCCATGGAGGATCGAGTCCGAGGAGCACAACGGGTTGTCGTTAGGTGCGGGCTGTCGGCCCACGATCTTGAAAAGTTGTGGAAAACTACCGTGGTGGCCGGCTAGGTCGCTGCACCGGCTAGGGTTTACGACCGCTCTGTAGCGCTGGATTGTTCTGTAAGTCGCTTTTTTGAATGGAGTTATAGAGATCGACAGGCGCTTTCCAGAAGCCATATGGCTGAGCGGGATCGTGGCCTTGCAGAGCATCAGCTTGTGGGAAACCTTGAACACGGAGTTTGGACCGATCAGCCCCGGGAGAGCTGTTGGAGGTGGTCGCGCAGCTTGGTTTGGATACTCACCAGTCGCTTTTCAAAGGCCTTGATGGCCTTGGAGATTCCCTTGCGCTCACGGATCGCCTTGCGAACCTTGCCCCAGGTGGCGAGTGTCTTCTTGTCAGGGCTCTTCGTCAGGTAGGACAGCAGAATGCCCGCTTGGTAGATGTTCCATTCCAGTTCGTTTGGGGCTTGTTCCGAGCTGATCGTGAAGCTCTTGAAGAAGCTCTTCAGGTTGCGGACACCGCCTTTCTCCAGGTATTGCGGCGCGAAGTGCTTGGCTGCCGTGGTGTTGGACCACCGTTCCACGTACGAACCCATCGCGGTGTACAACCAGTGAGTTGGCTCGAGTTCAGCGTCCTCCAAGAGGACGATCGCCACGCCCATGCCGGCAGCATGCTTCAGGTAGTAGGGACCCCAGTTCTTCTCGCCGTAGTTGGCAGCGATGGGCTTGCCTTCGGCTCGTGTGGCATAAAACGCCCCGTAGGCGGAGAAGCCGGTTTCGTCGGCTTGCGCACTGAACTCGCGGTAAGCCTCGGCCCCGTCGATTGCGTAGATGCGCACGCGACGGGGTAGCGGCAGGACGGGATCGAAGATTAGGCCGCGCGCGATGGCAGCCGCCGACTCGGCCTCGTTCGCCGCAGTTATGGCCTTTTCCAGCGGCATCATGGTGATGAGAGTGACATTCTCCAGTCGGATCACCCAGGGATCAGCGGGATTCTTGTGGAGCCGATTTGCTTCGGCCAGGTCGACCCACTCGCCGCCGATCGGAAACAGTCCCTTATCAGCCTTCTCCTTGTCCTTGGCCTCGATCCACTCCCCGGTTCGTGGATGCATGACTTTGCCTTCGTCTTTCGCCTTCTTGTCGGCGACGCGCATCCAGCGAGATCCGTCGCGAACGAGCCCAAGCTTCGCCCAACCCAGGTCCTCCTTCTTGATCCACACTCCGTCGTGGTAGACGAAGCCCTTCTTTCGCATCTCGGCTTCTTTGGCTTTCGCCTCGCGCCGCGCCGCCACCTTTTTGAGCCGAGCTAGGTCCTTTTCGCGCACCCATTTGCCGCCGAACTGGATGTACCCGAGAGCTTTTCGGGCGTCGGCATGGTCTGGGTCTGCCTTGATGACGGCACGCAACGTTTTCCGCGCCTCGCGTCGGAGTTGTTTGCGTTCGGCCCACAAGGCCAAGGCATAGAGCTTGGCGGCGTCCTTCGAATCGATCTTCGCGCGCCTCGCCTCGAACTCTTTGGCGGCGTCCTGACGAACGTCGATGGCGTGGGAGAAGGGGTGGGAACAGCGGATTGTTGTGACGCCCGGAGCGCAAAGGCCGGCGAGCAGGACACCCAACGTCGATGAGAGGAACATGCGGATTCCTATTCGGTTAAGCAGTCAGTTAGCAAGAGAAGCGAACGGTCTTCGAGAGAGCCAGCGAGCCGCAACGGAAAGAGCTACCGAGCGATCCGGCCCAGCGCTATATTCTTCCGGTTTTCCGGCCGAGGAACACCACCCGACCATACCCGCTGTCATCCGAGGGTGGTTGGACCATCAAGGACGAAGGCTCAAGAGGGATTTGATGCGACTGACCGTGATCGGGCTCTCTGCCCTTCTAACGTGCGGTTGTCAGCTTCAGCGTGACGTGGACTCGACTGTGACGCCGGATGGCGTCGCGCTGACCGTGGAGCAACCGACAGACCTTCCCGTGCCGCAAGAGCTGCGCTTGCGCAGCGGCGTTCACCAGAGTCACGTATACCAGAGTGGGAGTTTCCGCAGTGTGTTTCTCAAGTATGAAGGAAAGCAGTCGGTCGAGACGCTGCACACATTCCTACGCGATCGCCTCCCCATCCACGGTTGGGAGTTCGTGCAGGAGGAGCGGCCGACGCAGGATCGCATCGTTCAGCGCTGGATTGGTCGTAGCCTACCGCAGGTCCGCTACCGGCTCGTCGTGGAAGTGACGCAAGGGTCAGACGACACGGAGTTGACCTACGACCTCCGTACCGAGAGGACGTCCAGTGGTGTCCCTCTACGAAGCGAGTCCCAGCCAGCAACTCCCCAGAAGCCGGTTCCCCAGAAGTAGTGGCCCCAGCGGCCAGGAAACATGTCACAGCAGACGCCTCCACCTCAGTCCGCCCGATCGTCTCGGTCCGCGGGCCAAGAAATTCCCGAAGGTGCCCTCCCGGGCCAGATCACGCACCCGAACCCCGTCGAGGTCTTCTGGGAACAGCATAAGCGTGAGATCATCATCGGCTTCGTTGCCATCCTTCTAGCGCTGGGTGGTACGAAGTTCTGGGAGTACATGCAGCGCCAGAAGCGGAATGCCCTGTGGACGCAGTTTTCGTCGGCTGTGGGCTTCGACGCGAACTATGCACTCGAGGGTGTGTCGGCGTTCGAGATGTTTCCTGCCCAGGGCCTCTACAAGCCCTACAAGCAGTTCGGCGGCGCGTTCGCGACGATGTCGATCGACGAACTCGAGGCAGCGACGAAAGCCGTTTCCGGGGGCCATGCGGAAGTGCTGGCGAACTGGCTTTTGGCAGCTCGACTCGCTCGCGACGGTCAGCCGGACAAGGCGAAGAGCGCAATCGAGCGCGTACGCTCCCTTGCTCCTCAGTTCGCCGGACTCGTCAAGCTCAACTACCCCCCCATCTATGTTCCACTTC
>CAYSWE010000100.1:0-11859 GCA_964434515.1 uncultured Phycisphaerales bacterium
CGCAGTCCACTCGCCGACCTTCGGATCCGCAACGAGCACGACGTGCCATTGCTGGGCCTCCTGCATTGCGATCTGGACTCGAGTGCACGCCGGTATGCGCCGGTGCGTCGCACCGAGCTCGAGTCCTGTCCGGTCGAGGCGTGGCTCCTTGGGCACGTGCACGCGCCGTCTTTGCCGGCCGAGGGTCGTCCGATTGGCTACCTCGGCTCGCTGGTTGGGTTGAAGCCAAGCGAGGTGGGTTGCCGTGGACCGTGGCTCTTGGAACTCACCGATGGCCGCACGAGGTTGGCCCATCTGCCGCTGTCGCCGTTGCGCTGGGAAGACGTCGACGTCGTGTGGGAGGCTTCAACGCCGGCCGCCGATCTGCTCGCGCAACTGACTGGCGCGATGGATCGTCGCCACGCGGAGATCGAGCCGCGGCTCGGCGAGGCGCGCGTGGTCGGTTGTCGACTGCGCGTCGTGGGGCAGGTCGCGGATTGGCGTGCGCTCGAGCGCGCGGTTGTGGGTTTGCCGGATGCTGGATGGACCCACCCGATCGGGAGCGTCGTTTGGTTCGTGCACGAGGTCGTGTTCGCTGCGCGGCCGGCACGCGACTTGGTCGAGCTTGCGCGGGCGAGCGATCCACCAGGCCTGCTCGCTCGCGACCTGCTCGCCCTCGAGCGCGGCGAGCAAGGCGCGGTCGAGCTCCTCGGTGGCGCGCGTGGTCCGGTCGGCGATGTCGCGCACCTGCGCGCGTTCCGGCAGCTTCCCGACGCGCCGTGGACTCCCGAAGAGCTCCGGCAGACGCTGCTGGCGGCGGGTTGGGAACTGCTCGAGGACCTCTTGTCCCAGCGCGAGTCGTTCGCGGAGCACGCCTCGTGAAACTCGAGCGCGTGCGCATCGTCCGTTGGCCGGGCATCGACGAGCCGTTCGAGCTGAGCGGCGACCAGATCCGGTCCGGATTGAACCTCATCGTTGGGCCAAACGGCATCGGCAAGACGGTCGTGTGCCGCGCGGTCGCGTCGATCCTGTGGCCGACGACTTCGCCGGTGGCGAGTCCACACGTCGAGTCGCGCTGGCTGGTCGCCGGCGCGGTGCTCGACGCAGACCGTGATGGGCGTGGCGTCACGGTGTGGACCCACGACGCCGGCGCGGCTCGGCCACCGTCGCTACCGCCGCCACACCGGGCGCACTGCTACACACTCGGCGTGCTCGATCTGGTCAAGCCGGCGGCCGATGCCGCGGACGGTGCGCTGGCCGACGAGATTCGTCGTCGGTTCGCCGGTGGCTACGACTTCGAGCAGGTCGACGCCGCGCGTTGCCGGATCAAGCCGCGCTTCGGCGAGGCCGAGGCCAAACGGCTCGCCGCTGCGCGTCGCGTGACGAGTGGGCTTTGCGAGCAGCGTCGGCGCTTGGCGCGCGAAGCGGACGGCCTCGGTCGGCTGCGGCTGCGGCGCGATGCGTTGCGTGGCGTCGCGGCGCGGCGGGTTGCGCTCGAGAACGCGCTGCACAGGATCGTGGTGGGCGAGCGGTTGGCGTCGGCGCGGCGCGAGTTGGCTGGCTTTCCCGCGGCGATGGGCGCGTTGGTCGGCAACGAGTGTGAGCGCCTGGTCGAGATCGAAGCGGACCTCGAGCGCGCCGGCGCGGAGCTCGAGCGGGCGCGACAGGCACACGCGACGGCCGAGGCGTGTCTCGCCGAGCAGCCGCTCGTGGGGCCACCGTTGCGCGAGGAAGACGTGCGGCGCTGGCGGGAATGTGCGCGTGCGTTCGATCAGTCCGCCGACGAACTCGCCGACCTCGACGCGGACCTCGCCGATGCGCGGGAGCGCCGGGCCGCGGCGCGCCGCGCGCTCGACCCCGATGCCGAGCCGGAGTCGGCGCCCGCCGTCGGTGTCGAGACCGTTCGGCTCGCGGATGGCTACCTGCGTTCGCGCGCGGCGCTCTCGAGCGAGCGGCGCGGGCTCGAGAGTTGGTTGCGTCGTCTCGAACGCTTGCGAGCGCCGCGCACCGGGCGCGTCGTGTTCGAGCCGCTGGTCGTCGCGCACGTCCTGGCGGTGCTGCTCGGGGTGCTCGGCGCGGTGCTCGGCGCGACCGTGGCCGCGCCGTGGTCGGTCCTGGTCGGCGTCGCCATGCTCGGTAGCGCGTGGGCGTGGGGCGCCGCGCATGGCGGGCGCAGCTACGTTGCCCGTGAGCTCGAACACCGTCGGCTCGCCGAACGCGAGCGGATTGAGGACGCCTTGGCGGCGCTGCGCTCGCGCGCGGACGACCTTGACGAAGTCGGTGCCGAGCTGCGTGAGCGCGTCGGCGTGGACATGGACCTGGGCGAGGCTGTCGACGTCGTCGAACTCGCGCGCCGCATCGCGACCTGGCGCGAGGCCGACACGCGGCTCGCCGGGCTGCGCCGTCGCGCGGAGGTCGTGGCGACCCGCTTGGATCGGGCCGGAGAGCCGCTGGCCGCGTTGTTTCGCACGCAGTCACACGCCACGTCTTGGTTGGATTTCGAGGAGGTCGGCGCGACCACGGCGCTCGAGCACCTCGTTGCCCTGTCCGCCGCGCGCGAGCGCGCCGAGCGCGAGCTTGCGCGCGTCACCGAGCGCAAGGCCGCATGCGTCGAGAGTGTTGGGCAACTCGCCGCGCGCCGGCAGCGATGCTTGGCGGCGGCGGGGGTTGAGGACGCCGAGGCCTTGCGCCTTCGCGTGGCGCGGCTCGATGCCTATCGGCGGCTCGACCGGGTGGTCAAGGCCAATCAGGATCGGCTGGCCCAGCTCGACGCGGCCCTGGATGGCTTTGCCGAACTCCGCGAGTTGGACGACGCCGAGCTGCGCCGCCGACTCGAGCAGGAGGCGACGCGGGAGCAGGAGTTTGAGGAACTCAACGAGCGCGTTGGTGCGGTGGCGCGCGAGGTCGAGCTCGCGACCAAGGGCGACGCCATCGAGCAGGCTGCTGCGGCGGAGCAGCAGGCGGTCGACGATCTCGGGGCATGCCGGGACCGGGGTCGGCGCGCCGCCGCGGCCGCGTTCCTCTTGCAACGCATTCGGGAGCGTCACCGGCGTGAGTTCGAGCCCGAGATTGCATCGCGCGCGAACGAGTTGTTCGCGACGTTCACCAACCACGCCTATGAGCTGAGGCTGCGCGAAGCGGCCGGCGCTGCCGCTGCATTCGTGGCGCGGAACACGCGGACCGAGCGCAATGTCGAGCTCGCCGAGCTGTCGGATGGCACGCGCGCGCAGCTCTTGCTTGCGGCGCGGTTGGCGTTCGCGCTCGACGGCGAGGGCGCTGAGCGCGTTCCGCTGTTCTTGGACGAGACCTTCGCGCACTGCGACGCGCAGCGCTTCGAGGCGATCGCCGGGAGCTTGCTGCGCCTGCTGCAGAAGGAAGAGCGGCAGTTGTTTTGTCTGACCGCCGACATCGGCGATGTGCAGCGTTGGCATCGAGTCGAGCGAGCGCTCGGCCTCGAGGAGACGCCGGTGATCGATCTCGGCGAGGTGCGTGCGCGCGCCATGGTCGGCGAGGCGGACTACGCGCTGCCGCTCTACGAGCAGCCGCCGCGGCCTGGCGCGATGACCGCGACGGCCTATGCCGAGGCGCTGGCGGTGCCGCCGTTCGAGCCCAAGCGAGCCATCGGCCGCGCGCACCTGTTCCATCTGCTGCACGACGACCTCGACGTCCTCTGGCGTCTGCTGGTGGCGCGCGTTCCGACGGTTGGGCAGTGGCGTTCGATGCGGAATCTCGCGTTGCCTCCGGCCGGCATCGCCGCGGACGAGGCCGAGCGGATCGATGTCGTTGCGGACGTCGCCGCCGCGTTTGCCGAGGCGTGGCGCATCGGTCGCGGTCGGTGCATCGACCGAACCGTGCTCGAGCAGAGCGAGGCCTTGACACCCAAGTTTGTCGTCGCGGTCGCGGAGCGGCTGCCCGCCTGTGGACGCGATGCGGCCGCGCTGTGCGACGATCTCACCCACGGCAGCGTCAAGCGGCTGCGCAGCGATGCACTGCGCGCGCTGCGTGAGTTTTTCGTTCTGCGCGGCTACCTCGACGAGCGCGAGGTCCTCGATGCGGTCGAGCTGCGCGAGCGCGTGTTGGCGAGCGTCGCGCACCACATTCGCAGCGGTCGTATCGATGCGGCCGAGGTGCTGCGCCGCGTCGACGAGTTCGCGGCCGTCAGTCGTTGAGGGTCGCTTGCGCGGCGGCCAAGCGTGCCGTCGGGATGCGGTAGGGCGAGCAGGAGACGTAGTCGAGGCCGAGGTCGTGGCAGAAGCGGATGCTCTGCGGCTCGCCGCCGGTTTCGCCGCAGATGCCGACCTTCAGGCCGGGGCGCGTTTCGCGGCCTTCGTCG
Source organism: uncultured Phycisphaerales bacterium (assembly GCA_964434515.1). Lineage (GTDB taxonomy): Bacteria > Planctomycetota > UBA1135 > UBA1135 > CAYSWE01. The sequence goes on from CAYSWE010000100.1 coordinate 4,313, forward strand.
GTGGCGATGCGCATGAGTCGACCGACGCCGGTTGCATCCAGCACCGCGAATGGATCGAGTGGCAGGATGCCCTTCTCGACGTATTCCGGCAGGAAGGACCCGGCGTCATCACGCGAGAATCCGTAGGCCATCTGCGTCAGGTCGTTGGTTCCGAATGAGAAGAACTCTGCTTCCTTGGCGATCGCTCCGGCCGTCAGGGCGGCGCGTGGGATCTCGATCATGGTGCCGATTTGGTAGGGCACCTGGGCGCTCATCTCGGCAAACACGGCGTCGGCGACCGCGACGAGTCGCCCGCGCAGGAAGTGGATCTCGTTCACCTCGCTGACCAGGGGGATCATGATCTCGGGGTGCACCTTGCAGCCGTCTTGCTGCACTTCGACCGCGGCCTCGAGGATCGCGCGCACCTGCATCTCGTAGATCTCGGGGAAAGTCACTCCCAGCCGGCAGCCGCGATGACCGAGCATCGGGTTGGACTCGTGCAGCGTCGCCATGCGATGTCGCAGTGCGGCGAGATCGATGTCGAGCGCTTCGGCGACTTCGGCCTGCGCCTCGGGCTCGTGCGGGAGGAACTCGTGCAGCGGCGGGTCGAGCAATCGGATGTTGACCGGGAGCCCGTCCATGACCTTGAAGATCGCCACGAAGTCGCCGCGCTGTGCCGGCGCGAGCTGGGCCAGCGCCGCACGGCGTTCGGTCTCGTCGTTGGCCATGATCATGCGCCGAACGTTGAGGATGCGCTCCTCGTCGAAGAACATATGCTCGGTGCGGCACAGTCCAATGCCCTCGGCGCCGAACTCCAGCGCCTTGCGGCAGTCCTGCGGCGTATCCGCGTTGACGCGAACGCGCAGGCGTCGTAGCTGGTCGGCCCACTGCATCAGTTCGTCGAACTCCGCTGGAAGCTCGGCATCGGTCGTCGGCACGAGTCCTTCGTAGACTTCGCCCACCGATCCGTCGAGCGACAGCGTGTCGCCCTCGTTGTAGGTCTTGTCGCCAAACGTGAAGGTCCCCTTGGCCTCGTCGATCTCGAGCGCCGAGCAACCGGAGACGCACACCTTGCCCATCTGCCGGGCGACGACGGCTGCGTGCGACGTCTTGCCGCCACGCGCGGTGAGGAAACCACGGCTCTTCGCCATGCCGCTGAGGTCCTCCGGTGAGGTTTCGATGCGCACGAGGATCACATCCTTGCCGGCGTCGGCGAACTCCTCGGCGCGTTGCGGGGAGAGCGCCACGCAGCCCGAGGCTGAGCCCGGCGAAGCGGCGAGGGCCTTGGCAATCCGGGTCTTCTTGGCCTTGGGGTCGAAGCTCGGATGCAGCAGTTGCTCGAGCTGTGCCGCGTCGATGCGCGCCACTGCCTGCTGCTCTGTGATCAGCTTTTCCTTGACCATGTCGCTGGCGATGCGCAGCGCCGCGCGGGCCGTGCGCTTGCCGGTGCGCGTCTGCAGCATGTAGAGCTTGCCGTGCTCGATGGTGAACTCCATGTCCTGCATGTCGGTGAAGTGCTTCTCAAGCCGGTCCATCACCTTGTGCAGCTCGACCGACGCTGGGCCGAGCACGTTGGCCATCTCGGCGAGCGGCACCGGCGTGCGCACGCCGGCGACGACGTCCTCGCCTTGGGCGTTGATGAGGAACTCTCCGTAGGGCGTGGCCTCGCCGGTCGACGGGTCGCGGGTGAAGCAGACGCCAGTCCCGGAGTCCTCGCCCATGTTGCCGTAGACCATGGCCTGCACGTTGACCGCGGTGCCCAAGAGGCCGGTAATCTTGTGCAGCCGCCGGTAGACGATGGCGCGATCGTTTCCCCACGATTGCAGCACGGCCTCGATCGCGCCGCGGAGCTGTTCGACCGGGTCCATCGGAAAATCACGTCCGGTTGCCTCGCGCGTCAGGTCGAGATAGCGCGGCAGCAGCGCCTTGAGTGCCTGCTCGTCCAGATCGGAGTCGCGCTCGACGCCGGCGGTTTTCATGGCGTCTGCCAGGGCGTGCTCGAACTTGGCTCCGTCGACGTTTTGCACGACGTTGCCATACATCTGCACGAAGCGCCGGAACGAGTCCCATGCAAACCGCGGGTTGCCGGTCTCCTTGGCCAGGCCCTCGACGGTCTCCGCGTTGAGGCCGAGATTGAGCACCGTGTCCATCATGCCGGGCATCGACACCGCCGCGCCCGAACGCACGGACACCAGCAGCGGCTTCGCCGTGTCGCCGAACTTGCGTCCGGTTGCGGCTTCGACCTCGTGGAGCGCGGCGTGGATCTCGTCCCAAAGCTCGGGCGCGAATCGGTCGTCCGCGTTGGGCCCGTGCTTGGCGACGGCCTCCGCGTAGTGCGCGCAGACGGTGGTTCCGATCGTGAAGCCGGGCGGGACCGGGATCCCGAGGTTGGTCATTTCCGCGAGGTTGGCTCCTTTGCCGCCGAGCAGCTCGCGCTGGTCGGCCTGGCCATCGGCCTTGCCGTTCGCGAAGGAGTAGACGTTGGGGATGGAAGCATCCATCAGTAGTCTCCTGGTCGTTTCTCTGTGCAGGTTGTGGTTGCTGGGTCGGCTGGGGGGGCGGAAGGCGTGGCTACAGGCCGCGCAACTGTCGCACGCGCCAGGTAGTCCCGATCTTGAGGAAGCCGATATCTTTGGCTTCGACGCCGATCAAATCGTTGCTCTTGATCCGGACGTCGACGATACCTCGGGCCGGATTGACAGTGACGTATCGGTCGAATTCCCCGGGAGACAAGTAGCGGCCGAGGAGTCTGGTCTCGTCGTTGGTCTTGGTCCCGAGGTCCCAGTAGGCGTGTTCGCTGAGCTGCACCTCGAACTGGTGGCCGTAGATCTGGAGCACGTAGGTCCGTGTCCGGGCGCTGGCGCGCTCGGCGACGATCTCGGCATCGCCGGCGAGCTGGAGGCCCGGCACCTGCGCGCGGAGCTTCTCCCAGGCCACGGCGAACGACAGGCCATCGATGCCGTTGCTTCGCTTGAAGCCCTCCGAGAGCGACTCGTAGATGATCTTCGAGTCGCCACCTTGGATCGCGGCGAGCAGGGTATGGAGGGCCTCGCGCGGGCTGTCCCAGGCGACCTTTTGCAGCGGCGTGGTCTTGCTGCAGCCGAGCAGCCCGGCGAGACCACAGCAACTCTGGGGCAGGAGCATGCAGAAAAGGAGCGCGCCGCGAGTCAGCAGGCGAGGGTTCAGCGGGGAATGGTGCGGCGGTGGGAAGATCGGCATGCTCCGGGCGGGTTGGTTCGACGGCTCGAACGTTGCGAAGCAGCCGACGGATTGTTGGGGTAGCCGCCTCGCTCTGCTCTGGCTTGATCTCGTTGGCAGAGGAACGACCGACGAAGGGCTATACTTCCTCAACGCGAAACCCGCTGCAAGCCTGCACCTGAATCCTGCACCTGAATCCGGAGTGCCGATCCGACCGATGAATCCCTACCGATCCCGCGTCCTCGTTTGCCTGAGGCACCGCGCTGCCCTGGCGTTTGTCCTCGGTTGCGGCGTGACCCTGGGGCTCGTTGCCTGCGGTGACTCAGGGCCGAAGAAGGCGGAGCCTGCGAAGCTCGGCTTTCGGAACGAGCGCCCGGATCGCCGTCTGATTCCGGAGGGGGAGTCGAAGATCCGGACCATCGTTGGCGAGGAGCTCGAGAAGCTGCCCGGCGAGGCGGGCAAGTACGCACGCAAGGAGAAGGCCGAACAGGAGGCTCGCCGGCAGAGCCAGGGTTGGATTCGGCCCGTGGATCGCGATTTCGGCGAGCGCCCGTCTGGCCAGAAGCTCGTGGCGAAGTTCGCGCTGCGCAACCCGACCAAGAAGACGCACGTGCTTCGCAACATCACGAGTTCGTGCTCGTGCCAGAAGATCATCGTCCGCGTCGGTGACAAGGAATTCGTGATCCCCAAGGCGGGGCACGACCCGATCCCGGTGCCGCCGGGCGCGACCGGATCGATCGAGGCACATCTGTCGACCGAGGGCCGCAGCGGCATCATCTTTACGGAGGTGCTCGTCGAGACCAGCGATCCGCTGGTTCCGTCGGTGCGGCTTGCCATCCGCGTGACGTCGGTCGCGCCGTTCATCATCGAGCGCGACGGCGATCGGACCAACTCGATCGATCTCGGCCTGATGACGCAGCGGTCGAAGAAGACCTTTGAATTCAATGTGCGCTCGCGCGATGGCAAGCCGTTTCGCGTGGTCAAGCACAGTGTGCCGCCCGTCGGAATGAAGCTCGACAGCGAACCTGTCGACGACTCGCACACGCGTTGGACGGTGCATGGCCAGCTTGGCCCTGACCTCGGCGAACACGGAGTCGGCGGCACGGTGACGTTTACGACCGATCGCAAGGAGGGCTTCGAGCTCAACGTGTTTGCCCTCGTCATGCCGGCGATTCGCATCGAGCCCGCGACCTTGGCGTTCGGCGTCGTTCCGCGCAAGAAGGGCGGTCGCAAGACGCTGCGCTTGAGCATGGTCGACAAGGGCCAGACGTTCGAAGTCGATCACGTCGAGATCGTGGACGCTGCCAAGCCACGCACCGCCGGAGGCAAGGCGGCGGACGCGAGTTCGATCGAGACGAAGGTTGTCAACGCACCCGACAAGAAGAGCGCGACAATCGAGCTCGTCGCGCCGAGCGGCTTGGAGCGCGGCCACTTCGGCTTCGCCGTGAAGATCTGGTTCAAGGGCAAGGAGTATGAGCCCCGGACCGTGCAGGTCTTTGGCCACGTGCGCTGACTCGAGTGTGCTTCTTTCTTGGCGCCGGGCGCCGCCGCCGGCGTTCTCCACTAGCGCTTGTCCGCAATGGGCCGAGCGGCGACGATGGAGGCTTGACCCCGGACCGGTACCGACCGCAGCGAGGACCAGCGATTTGATCGGCGACGACAAGTTTAGAGAGTTCCTACTTGCCCAAGGACTGCTCGACGCCGGCACGCTGGAGCAGGCGGTGTCGTATGGGCGTTCGCGGCGCAGGCCCCTGGCCGAAGCGCTGACGGAGCTGGGGCTCATGACCGAGCGCGACGTCTATCATGCGATTGCCAAGGCGGTCGGAGTGCCGTTTGTGGACCTCGCTGGGCGCGACATCCCGGCCGAGATGACCTCGCGCATTCCCGAGGCCCTGGCACTCGAGAACCAGGCGCTGCCGGTGACGGAGCAGAAGGGGGCGCTCTATGTCGCGGTCGACGATCCGGATCGGAGTTTCGTCCTGGACAACCTGGCGTTCGTGGCCGGCGGCGAGTTGCGTCTGGCGCTCGCGGCGCCGAGCGCACTCAAGGCCGCGCTCGAGAAGGCCTATGGCGATCAGGAGAGCGTCGGTGCGCGCGGCGCGAGCGCCGAGGCGCTCGGCGAGGAGGATGCCGAGGCGCCGGTCATTCGGCTCGTGCACAAGACGATCGAGGACGCCCTCGCGGCTCGGGCGAGCGACATTCACATCGAGCCGTTCGAGTCGAGCGTGCGCGTGCGTTATCGCGTCGATGGAGTGCTCCAGGCGGTGGCGTCCCACCCGAAGAACCTGCAGGGCTCGCTCACGTCGCGTCTCAAGATCATGGCCAATCTCGACATCGCCGAGAAACGCAAGCCGCAGGACGGGCGCATCTTGTTTCGGGCGCGTGGCCACGACATCGACATTCGGACCTCCGTGCTCCCCGGCAATCACGGCGAAACGATCGTCATGCGCTTGCTCGATCGCGAGGCCGGCCTGATCTCGCTCGCGGCTTTGGGCTTTGCCGGCGCTGACTACGAGACCTTCCAGAAGCTCATCAAGCGTCCCAACGGCATCTTTCTAGTGACTGGTCCGACGGGTTCGGGCAAGACCACGACGCTCTATGCGGCGCTGCGCGAGTTGAATCGCCCCGACGTCAAGATCATCACGGCTGAGGACCCGGTCGAATATCACCTTCCGGGAATCAACCAGTGCCAGGTGCGGCACAATATTGGCCTGGACTTCTCACGCATTTTGCGCGCGATGCTGCGTCAGGCGCCCAATATCATTCTCGTCGGTGAGATTCGCGACCCGGAGACTGCGGAGATCGCCATCCAGGCGGCGCTCACCGGGCACCTCGTGTTCTCCACGCTGCACACCAACGACGCCCCGTCGGCGCTGGCACGACTCGCCGATATGGGGGTCAAGCCGTTTCTCGTCGCGGCGAGCATCCAGGCCGTGCTCGCGCAGCGACTCCTGCGCGTGCTGTGCCCCTCCTGCAAACAGCCCTATGAGCCGGAGGATAGTGAGCTACGTTCCATTGGCTTGAGTTCGGATCAGATCTCCGGCGAGGTCTATCGCGCCGGAGGATGCGATGCTTGTCAGAATGGCTACCTCGGTCGGCGCGGCATCTTCGAGCTGATGATTCTCGACGACGAGATCCGCGAGATGACCTTCCAGGGCAAGTCGACGATGGAGATCCGCCAATACGCCGAGACCTCTGGCGGTATGCATTCCCTGTTGCACGACGGTGCCCATAAGGTGCAGGAGGGCGTGACGTCCGTGGAAGAAGTGCTCCGCGTCGTGGCGGCCAGTTAGGGCCTCGGGCGCGTGACCTACGCCGTGGATGGGGTCGTCGCCTCAGTGGAGGATGCGCACGTCATGTTCTGTCTCTCGATCCCAAGCGCCACGCCGATTTTATGCTGACCGTCGTCATTCCCGCCCTCAACGAAGAGCAGTCCATCGTCGCGACGTGCGAGCGCTGCCTCAGGGCGGCGCCAAAGATTCTTGCGGAGACGGGCGAGCCTATCGAGGTCATCGTCGTCGATGACGGGTCGACCGATCGGACGGCGGAACTGGCGCGCGGCATCGATGGGATCGAGGTGATCTCGTTTGGTCACAACCGCGGCTACGGCGCCGCCCTGCTCGAAGGATTCCGTCGCGGCCAGGGCGACCTCGTGGGGTTTCTCGATGCGGACGGGACCTGCGATCCCAACTACTTCGTTCCGATGATCGCCGAGGTTCACCAAGGTGCGTCGGTCGCGCTCGGGAATCGGCTGGGCGAACAAAGCGAGATGCCGGCCATTCGGCGCCTGGGCAACCGGTTTTTTGCCGCCCTGATTCGGCTGCTCTCCGGCGCGAACGTCGTCGACTCGGCGAGTGGGATGCGGGTCATTCGTCGGGAGAGCCTCGGGCATCTCCTACCGCTGCCCGATGGCCTGCACTTCACGCCGGCCATGAGTTGTCGCGCGGCGCTCGACCCGCGGTTGAGCCTGGCCGAAGTGCCGATGACCTACTCGGAACGCGAGGGTCGCAGCAAGCTCGGTGTGGTGCGCGACGGCCTGCGCTTCCTCCGTGTGATCCTCGAGATCGCGATCACGTATCGTCCGCTGCTGATCTTCGGCGCCGTCGGTGCGCTCATGCTCGTGGTCGCCGGGCTTTATTCGATCGGTCCGATTCTTCACTACGTCGCCCATGGAACGCTTGCCCCCGACCGTGTGTACCGCGTGCTGGCGATTCTCGCGCTGGTCGCCGGCGGCAGCGGGTTTATCTATGCCGGGGCTCTCGCCGATCGAGCGCAGGAGTTGGTCAATCCGCCGAGGCCCCGATCGCAGATCAGCCGCTTGGTCCGCAGGCTCCTGTTCTCCCGCCCGTTCGTGTTGGCTGCACTCTGCC
>CAYSWE010000101.1:0-11852 GCA_964434515.1 uncultured Phycisphaerales bacterium
TCGCCATCGGTCGTGCCGACGATGGACAGATGCGTCGCACGCGGCCAATCCTGTGACGACAGCAGGAGGTTCCGTCGCGCCCACAGACCGAAATTCCCGTAGCACAGCGCGAGCAACCCGAGCCCAAAAGCACACGCGGCCGCAACGCCGAGACTCTTACGGACGCGGTCACCACGAATGGCGTCGGCGAGGTCCAGCGACGCGAGCGTCGCCGGCAACTCGCCGACGACCTGCGTCATCATCGCCGCCGACTCGCCGCTCAGGTGCCCGCTCTGCAAACGCTCATGAAACTGAATCGCGCTGATGAGCTTCTGGCCGAGCGGCTTGTTGGAGCGTTCGACGGCGAGCGCAAGCTCTTGGTCGCCAAGCTCGAACGTAGCCGGCGTAAACACGCGCCGCGTCAGCACCCAGAAGAGCCATACTAGCCAAACGATCAGCAAGACCGCGCGCACAGGGATCTCGAGCCGAAACCACCGATCGACGGGCCACGTCAGGACGAAGTAGCCGAAGAGACCAAGAAGGACAATGCTCGCGCCTTCGACCAGAAGCCCCATGCGCACGCGGACGCGGAGCAGCGCAAGAGCCGAGCGAAAACGGTCGAACGCGAGCGATAGCTGCTCGCGATCAGCGCCGGGAACGTCATATGTGCTCACGATCTCACACCATCAAACCAGGTCAAAGCGCTTGCGCAGAATCCACTCCGCCGTCAAAAACACGAGCACGAGTCCGAGGGCGATCCAAGAATCCCAAAGCGCGAACGGCAACGTAAACGTTTCCGTCGTCGAAGCAGACTTGATCGTCTCAGCCCGGGCCAGAAGCTGCTTGGGAGTCACGAGAGCTCCGCCCGCCGACGCCGCAAACCGGCTTAGCTCCGCGAGCCCCATGGGTCCCTTGCTCTCCAGTTCGGATCGAATCACCTCGAAGCGAACGGGCCGACCCGCGCCCTCGGTGCCGTTCCCCTCGTCGGAAACCGCGGTGACCGACCAGGTGCCGATCGCCGAGGGCCGGAAGTCGCCGCGATAGCGCCCCTCCCCGACCGGATCACGCTGGAGCGTGAGCTCCCGCGCGAGCTTCCCCGGCCCGCGCAACCGCACGAGCGCGGACTCGGCGACCAGGGGCTCGTAGCTTTGGTCAAGCGCACGCAGATAGATCTCGACGTCCTGACCGAGCGTGATCCGATCGGCCGATGCGCCCAGACGAAACCGCGAGGAGCCACCGGTCAGCTTGCCTTCGTACAGCCAACGCAGCCCCTTGACCCAGAACTTGTTGTAGTCGTCCTTGGCCACGGAACGCCAGCGATACACCTCGTCCGTGCCGGTGTAGAGGACCCGCCCGGCCCCGACGAACTGGATCGCGAGGATCGGACGCGTGCCGCCCTGGGAGCGGAGCCGTTCATCGGCGTGCCGCACGAGAACGCGGGCAGCAGGCTTGGCCCGTGCAACGGGAAAGGACCAATAGAAACCGGGTAGATGCGACCATCGGTTTTCGTTGACGACCGGATCCGGAACGAGACTCGTGACTCGGTGTTCCTTGCCTTCGGTCGTGAGCTTCCATGGGTACTTGCGCTTGAAGTACTTCCCGATCTGCAGCTCGTCTTCCGCAGCGGCGAGGTCAGGCACGACCGGAAGCAAGCGGATCACAGACGTCAGCGGCGACCCCGGGCGCACCGCAGCAAGCGAGAACTTTTCGCCCATGACGTACCAGAGCCCAGTGCCACGCTCCTCGACGGCGACGCGGATGTTTTGGATCAGCTCCGGCGCAAGCAGCTGTGGGTCCGGATCGAGCATCAGGATGGCGTCGTACGCGTCCAGTTCACGCGGCGTTGTCGGAAGCTCCTTGAGCTTCGTGTTGCCGTCCTGCGGAAACGCTCGGTCCGCACTCTGAAGCCAACACGACACATCGATCGTGTTATCCCGAATCAACTGGTCACGCAGGAATCGATACTCGTGTGTGGGGGCACCGGCGATCATGAGAACGCGCAGACGCTCGCTCAATACCTCGACTCGGTGCGTCTTCGCATGGCGTTCCTCCTCGAGCGGCTCGCCAGCCGGAGGCACCACCGCCACGCGCAGCAGGTGCTCTCCCTTCGAATCGAGAGTAATCGGGTCGAACTTGGCAAGTGCCGAACTACGTTCGCCACCGACATCGACGTGCGCCGTGGCAAGCTCACGCACCTTCGTCCCGTGCGCATCCACCTCGGTCAACCGCACCGTGAGAGATTGCTGGCCGTACCCTTGCGAAACGACGACCGCCGAAATCGTGAGTGGATCGCCCTTGAACACGCGCTCGGCAACCTGCACCTCGCGCAGCACGACCGACCACGTTTCGGCCGGATCACCAACGCCGACCACCCAGACTTCGGGCACCTTGCGCCGACGCAACAAGGCGCCAGCCTCCTCCGGCGACCCGCCCGCGTTGCGCCTGCCGTCGGAGAGAATCACGACCGCCGCAACCCGGGCATCGCGGCTCGCCTCGAGCCCCTGGCGCAGACTGGCGGTCAGGTTCGTGCTGCCATCGCTTGGCTCGAACTTTGCAAAGTCGAGCGCGGGGGCTGGCGGCAGCCGTCCCGGCAGTGAGTCCTGGCCGCCCGCACCGGGCTTGGTCGCTTCGACCTTGGACCCCAACTCCGGCGCGGGTCGTGCGGCGCCGCCGAATAGCCACGTGCGGATGCGATTCCGCTTGGCAAGCGCGGGCAAGAGCCCCTCCTGCGCCAGTGCCTTGGTCGCCAACGACATGCGCGTGGACGCTGCCGGGTCGGCGAGACCGATCTCGCGCCAGCCGGCTGCCCAGTCCGCAGAGCGGGCGTACGAGTCACGGTGCGACATCGACTGGGATGCGTCGACGAATACAAGCACCTCGCCGGGCCGCACGACCTTGCGCACCTTGACGAGGCTCGGCTCGAGCAACAGAAACGCAACCGATGCGAGGGCGAGCAGCCGAAGCACGGCAAGCGTCGCGCGCTGGCCAAGCGACAGACGCGCGGCGTCGCGGCGATAGATGAGAAAGGTTCCAATGGCGATCGCCAAGAAACCGACAACCGCCGCTAAGCCGAGGCCACCCTTGGGCAGCGAAAGGAACTCGAAGCGGAGGCTTTCGCCAGCGGGAAGAGGATCGCTCCCCATCCCGGCGAGCCAACGAAGAATCTGTTCCATCAACGGCTCCCGAAGCGCCAGGCAAACAACGTTTCCAAGAACAACCCCGCTAGCAAAGCGACCGCAAGAATACGCCAGAACTCACCTTCGTCGTGGAGCGTGCCCGCCTGATCGAGACTCGGCTCGATGACCTGCGTGCGCTTACGCAGCTCCTGCGGCAGCATCTTCCGAAGTCCAGCGCCCCCCAAGGACGCGACAACGCCTTCGTTCTTCCAGGGAGCCACCGTAAAGAACATGGACTCCTCCGAGCTATCCCCGCGCCGCAGCGCCAAGCGATAGGCAGCCGCCGCCGGCCACACCATGCCTTCGACCGGGGCCGCCACGAGACGAAGCGCGTCCGGATCGTCGGGCCTTGACTCGGCAGTGAATCCACGTTCCGGGATACGCTCGTCGTCGGCCTCGCGCGCAGCCGTCATGCGAACACTCGCGTGATAGTCGACCGCAGGAATGTCGCGGACCAGCGTGCCGCGCGCATCGAGGTTGAGCGGGGCAAAGTCCTCGCGACGCATCAAGAACTCAGTCAGCATGCGCACAACGACCAAGTACGATGGATTGGCCGCCCAGCGATTCCACGCAGCATCAGCAGTCGTCGTGCATAGAGCCACTCGCCCCTTGCCGCGGGTTCGCTCGACCAGCAGCGCCGGCCCGGACTCATGGCCAGCGCGCAGGATGATCTTGCTGCCCTCCGGCACCGCTCCGTCCTTGATCCCATCCGGCTGCGATCCGGTCAGCATGTAACGCCCCACGGCGGCGAAGTTGAGCGCGCCGCCGAGCCCCTCGGCCACCTGAGGTGACCCGAACATCGGATGCGTGACGTCACCAATGACAACACCTTCGGGGTCATCCTTGTCGCCTGCGACCTCCTTCAGCGGTGCCGGAAGCAGGCCTTTGCCAGCGTTCCAGAACCACTTGTTCCAGGCGAGCGTGTCGACCTGGTCTCCCGTGAAGAACGCCAATCCACCGCCCTCGTCTACGAACTTCTCGAGCCGCTTCACCGTCTCTTCCTCGAGCGTCGGGACATTGGCGAGGATGATCAGGTCGAACGGGCCAAACTCGCGTTCGGCCACCTCGCTGTCGTCGACCCGCGCGACTTCCAGGCCAGCGCTGGCGTCGCCGGCCGGGTCGAGGGCGATCCCCAGGTCGACCGTCTCCGACCGCTCCTCGCTCTCGCCTGGGTCGCCGTCGACCAGGAGCACACGCGCACTCTCTGCCACGGAAAACGCGTAGGCCCGCCGATCGTCGATCGGCAGCCGATCGCGCGGCACATCCGCCTCGATCCAGTGATAACCGGCAGTGTCAAATGCGGCGCGGAAGACCTCGACTCGTTGTGCGCCCGGAGCGATTGGGGCAAGGGCCCGCGTCTTGCGCGCCCGTCCGTCGGTGCTGAAGCCGAGCTCAATCTCCCCCGAAGACGTCGCACCTTGGTTTTCGATGGTCACCTCGAAGTGAACGCTCTGCTGCTTGACGACCTTCGCCTCACGCACACGCACACCGACCACCGCGAGGTTCGCGTTGGCGGTCTTGGCGCACGGAATCAACAGGAGTTTCGCCGGATTCAGTTGGCGGAGTGACGTCAGGATCTTCTCACGAAGCCCGCCATCGGTCGTTCCAGAGGGAGCCGCCTCCGAGGACAACAGGTCGGCCCGCCGGAAGTCAGAGAGGACGTAGACATAGTGCTTGTCGACGCTGTCGCCGAGCTTCTTCGCTGCAGCTGCGGCCCGTGCCAACGAGGCCGCAAGATCAAGCCGGTCGGGTGTCGGACGCAGGGGCTTCACTCGATCGCGAATTGCACCAAGAAAAGCCAGCGACAGCGGACGCGCAAAGAACTCAGGCTTGCCGACCGACGTCCGAATGAGTGTCAGCACATCACCGCTTCGTGCCGTCTCACGCGCCAGGAGGTCCACGCGGGACAGGAGGCTGGATTTGGCCTGGTCAAACGCCGTCCCCGCGCCGGCCGCTTCGCCCATGCTCCCCGAGTCGTCCAGAACGAACAGATGATGCACCCGGCTCCGCCAGGGGCCAAAGTCGTCCGACGAGGCCCTCGGGCGCGCCAACAGGAAGGCCAGCAGCGCGACGAGCGCCATGCGCAGGAGCAGGAGCAGGAGCTGCTCGAATCGAATCCTTCGCTTGTTTTCCTTGAACGCCTTGAGCAAGAACTCCATGGCCGCCCAACGCACGACCTTGAACCGCCGACGATTGAGAATGTGGATAATCAGCGGAATCGAAGCGAGTGCGGTCCCCCACAACAGGAACGGGTTCAGGAACGACAGGGCGAACAATCGGAAATCTCCTTCGAGTGCAAGAACGGGCGGACCCGACGCTCAGCGCTGATAGATGGGAAGCAACGAGTAGGGCAGCTGCAGGGCCGTCAGCGCAAGAGCTGTCCCGTACGTCGCACCGACGATACCCCCCTGCCACGATCCGTCGGCTCGCTGGTGGCGCACCAACCAGGTCGACCGGCCAGCGTAGTATTTGTCCCAGTCCTTTCCGCCGCGCTGGTAGAGGGCCTGCGCAAGATAGTGATGGGCGTACAAAGAGTGGCCAAACCTGCCCGACACAGGCACGGTTCGTAACGCGTAGGTCATGGCTTTCTCGGCCATGGGATCATCGTACCTGCCGGCGTTGTAGAGCACGGCAACCGCCGCGGCAGTAATCGCCGGACGTGAAGCCCCGCGATTCCTCTTGCTGTAGCTAATACCACCGTCCGGATTCTGGCAGTCGGCAATGTATTTGACGGCTGCACGGATCACTTGGATCGGCACGACGACTCCGATGTTGCGAGCCGCACGTAGCGCCTGCACCTGCGTGACAGTGACGCTGCCTTCATCGCCATTGCTATCGGGAGCGTAGATCCATCCCCCTGCCCCGGACTGGCTCCTCGCGATCAGCTCGACCCCGTTGCGGAGCACCCGATGCAACCGCTTCTGGCGGGCCAGATCCTCTTCCATCCCGTAGACCTGCGCCAGATACAACATCGAAAACCCATGGCCGTACATCGGACAGGACTCTTCGTGCAGGACAGAAATGAGCCCGTTTGCCATCGCATTGCGCACAAGGAAGTCGACGCTACGACGGATCTGCAGCGCATACGGCCCACGTGTCGTGGTCGAGCCAGACGCCACGAGCGCGACGCCCGCGAGCGCGGTCATTGCCACGGGGTAGGTTCCGTAGCCTCCCGTGGAACGCCACGATCCATCCCGGTTCTGCGTGCGGGCCAGGTAGCCCAACCCCTTTCGGATCGCGACCTCGACCTCCGGCGTCACGCCAGCCGGCGTAAGCTTGTCTGCCTGTGGGCCGGCTGGCCCCTGGACCGTAGCCGCTTGGCCGCAAAGCGTCCCGGGGCCAAGCAACAGCGCCAGAACCCACTTAGGGGCCACCATTGCGTCTCCATCCATTCGATGCATCCCGTCCTCCTTCTGAGTTCAGCGCTGGTAGATCGGCAGTAACGCATATGGGAGTTGGAGGATCGTGAGCGCGATAGCAGTCCCGTAGGTCGTGCCTACACCGTCCCCCTGCCACGAACCGTCCGCTCGCTGCTGCCGTAGCAACCAGTTTGACTTCCCGGAGAAGTACTTCGTCCAGTCCTTCCCACCGCGCTGATACAGCGCTTGCGCAAGGTAATAGTGGGCGTAGTAGTGGTGACCCGAACCACCGGTCACGGGAAGCGTGCGCAATGCATACTGAAGCGCCTTCTCAGCCATCGGGTCATCGTATTTGCCGGCGTTGTAGAGTACGGCAACGGCGGCGGCGGTAATCGGCGGCCGAGAGCTCCCGCGACTGTTCTTGCTGTAGCTGATCCCGCCGTCAGAGTTCTGGCAGTCGGCGATGTACTTGACCGCCGCGCGGATCACCTTGATCGGCACTGCGATCCCAGTGTTGCGGCACGCGCGCAGGGCCTGCACCTGCGTCACCGTGACACTGCCCTCGTCGCCATTGTCGTCCGGAGCGTAGAGCCAACCGCCGGCGGCAGACTGGCTACTAGCAATCAGCTTGACGGCCTTACTCAACACGCGGTGCAGCCGTTTCTGACGCGCGAGGTCTTCCTCCATCCCGTAAACCTGCGCGAGAAAAATGACCGCGAACCCGTGGCCATACATCGGCCGCGACTCCTCCTGCATCGCGGTGATCAGTCCATTCGACATGGCATTCCGCACGAGAAAATCGACGCTACGTCGAACCTGCAAGGCGAACGGACCTCGCGTCGTCGTCGACCCGGAAGCAACGAGGGCAGTTCCGGCCAAACCGGTCATCGCAACGGGGTAGGAGCCATAGCCTCCGGCCGAACGCCACGAGCCATCGCGGTTTTGAGTTCGTGCCAGATAGCGTAGCCCCTTCTGGATCGCGACCTCGATCTTCGGAGTCACTCCCGCGGGCCGAAGCTTGCCGCCGCTGGCGCGCAGGGTCCCGGCGGCCTTGCCAGACTTGTCGGCTGCCGGATCGGTCTTGCCCTGGGCAGGCAGACTCCCCGCTTCGTAACCCAACACCAGCAGCGCGGCGCAAATCGTTGCAGCAATCGCTCCCATAACAACGTATCCCCCTACTTTTCGCCTCGCGGCGCCACGAGAATGCCACCCGGCGCAACGCCCAACGCCGCGGCTGGAAGATCCGCCAATCGCTCGCGCAAACGGCGAATCTCGCGCGCGTCCTTCGCGGGATCCAGAGCATCGATCCGAAACAACAACATGCGCGGCGCCTCAGGTACGCCCACATCGGCGAGCACCTTACCCGAACGATCGAGCACGGCAATCGCCGCACGAGAGCCACTCTTGATGCGGCGCTTACGAGCGAGCTCGCCGCTGAGGCGCACAAACATTGGCAGGACCTTCGATCGCATCCCTGGCGAGGACTTGAGCAGTCGACCCAATTCGATGAGCGCCTGATCGATCTTGCCAACGGCAGTCAGACGGCGAGCGGAATCCAGCCTGTTACGAGAAGCTGCAATGAGATCGTCGGGGACGGTGAACGCGGCGATTCCGGACTCCGTTACGGCCAGCAAGATCGCATCGACCACCTGCAGATGCACGGGGACACCCCAGGTCACGGCACCGTCGCTCGGGACCGGGAACGAGATGATTCCATCCGCGGCACCATCCGCCACTCGAAACCGGTAGACGCCCCCCTTGTACGGGAGGTAGACGGCCCCGGCGACGACAACCCCATGACCTTCGAGCGGACCATTGGGCAGTTGATCGAGTAGAACTTCCCATTTTCGCTTGCCTGTCTGGAGATCCACGCACTGCAAACGATCGCCGACGAGCAAGACGTTCCGTCCGTCGACGCCGACGACTTCACGAAAATCAGAACCACGGCGGCGCTCTCTACGAGGGAGGACCCAAACTGGCCGCCCAGTGTTCGCATTGAGACACAACAAAGTATCGGAGTCGATTGGCGCAATGATGACGTTGCCGTCATGGACGATCGGTGCGACCGGCTTCCATCGCTTGAGCGACACACCGCGCACGCCCCACCAGTTGTTTCTCCGAGTCACCGGGTGACGAGCAGGCCGACGCATGTGCTTGGTCCGCGTCTCGTATTCTCTCAACCACAGAAGCTCCAGATGGGGCAGACTGAAGGCCGCGACGGCCCCGGCATTCGTCTGATAGACAAGCACGTTTCCCAGCCGCACCGGCGGTACCGCGGGCACGCGCAAGAGGGACGTCCCGCCGCTGTGCACCGTCACGACCGACAACAAATCTCCATTGTGTGCGTCCAGCTTGGCGATGCAAAAGGAACGCTTCCGGCGCACCGGGGCGTAGAGGTAGTCGCGGTAGGCGATCGGTGCAGTTTGAAAGAAGATTCGCCGTCCGGCGCGACGCCTGGCGGCTTGACTCCGCCCGGACCCGTCGCTCGTCCTCCACAGGACCGAGCCACTGTCGAGATCGACCGCGACGATCGCGTTGGAGAACGGAAACGTCGTCGAGTTGCGCTGCGCTGCCAGAACTCGATTGTCGACTGTACAATAAGCTACGCGACCGATGACATGCACGCGCTGCATACCAAAGTCGGTGCCGGGCAACCGCACGCGCAACGTCTGGTTCTTCGTAGAACGCCTGACATGATCGTTGCCGGCGCCGGCGGCGACCATCTTGCCACTCAGCACGTCGGTCAGAATGAGCTTGTCGTTGTCCTTGAAGGCGATCTTTCGGAGACCGTCACGCCCGTCGTACGCCGTGACGGACAGCCCTGGCCGCCACAGTTTTGGCGAGGGCATCTCCCAAGAACGCCGGCCGCCAAAAACAAATCCTCGGTTGACCGAAGTGGCCTTCTTGGCGCGCAGCCCGTAAGGATCCGGAGAGGCGAAGGAAAAACGCCAGAGTCGCTGCAGCTTGAGTGAGGAGAATCCGTTCGACACGGGCGGCCTGCCGACTTCGGCGCTGTCCGAGGCGTCGGTGTCTGTGCGCAGTCGGAACGCCGGATGTTCCGGGAGCTTGGCTAACGGAACCGTCTCGCCGGCGATCTCGAACCGCTGGTTGGTCCCGCCATCCACGAGTGAGCGGAACGCTCGATCGCGTTCGACAGCGTCGCCCAACAGGGAATAGGCGTGCGCCTGGCGGACGAGCAGCGCACGTCGCTGCTCGTCGTTGAGGTCCGGATACTCCGACAGGAGCCGGGACCGGAGATAGATCGCGCGGCCGATTTCGCCACGTAGGGTGGCGAGGTCAGCAAGGAGCATCACGATGTCCGGGCCGGCCTCGGTTGCGAAGTAGATCTCGGCGAGCCGCTGGAGCCGGTCCGCGTCCAACGTCTCCATGGCCGCCTCGAACTCTCGCCGCGCGGCAGTATCGCAAAGGAAGCGGTAGGCCTCGAGCCCCTCGGGCGCGAGCCGGCTGACCAGCCGTTGGCAGTAACGGGCGAACGGAATGAACAGCCGACGATCCTCGCTGTAGACGGAGTAGAAGGGATCGTTGAGATGGTCTTCGCCCTCAGACTTGAGAATCCGTCCTTCGAGCAAGTCCTGCAACATGCGCACGCCCTCGTCCCACTTCGGCGGATCCTGAGCGAAGAACTCGGTCACCCGACGCAAAACGCGATTGAGGTCCGTGCTCTCCGGCAAGACCAGAGCCGGGCGATTCTCCGACTGGGCGCGTGCCGGGGCGGGCAACCCCACTCCCGCGGCAACGGCCAAAGCCAGGCCGAACACGAGCGGGCACGAACGTTGCGACAGGTTCTGCTTCATCCAGGAGTTCCGGGATCCAGGGGGTCCAGGGTTGCATGTCCATGCTCCTGGGGGCGAGGATTGCGGAGCAAGTTGGACATTCTAAACGTTCGTAGACGGCGAGTTGTGGAAGGGATTCCGGAAAGACCGGGCGCTTTTCGACGACTGAGGATGCCGCGGACTCCGATCCGGATCCCACACCCAAAGACGCAATCGACCGAGAAAACTCTCACATGGTGACCGAAAACACACTCACGCTAGCCGCCGCAGGGTTCGCGCTCGTCGCGGCCCTAGGGCTTCCCGCCCCACAAGGCGCGGCGCAGGAGCCCGCTCCGAAGAAGCCGATGGCGAATCAGGGCAGCCCGTCGAACGACGACGAGAAGCTGCTGGCGCCGCTCGTCGGGGGCGAGGGCCTGCTGGCACGTCTAGAGGTCGCAGTCAAGCTTCGCGGCTTCACTCAGGACCAGCTGGCAAACGAGGCCGTGCCGAAGCTCACAGGAGAACGCAACAAGCTCATCCTGCAAGTACGCACCCTCACCGAAGAACTCGGTGACGTGCGTTACGCAACCCGCGAAAACGCCGAGACCGCGCTCGTCGCCATGGGACCACAGATCATCCCGATCGTCCGGTCCCTGGCACAGAACCCCGATCTCGAGATCGCGATCCGCCTGGAGCGCATTCTGCGCAAGCTCGATAACGCCGGAACCGAAGACATCGAGCGCAAGCGTCTCATCGCGGCAGGCCTGGCCGAGGCCCTGGAATATCGAACTGGCCCCCTGGAAGCACGAGCCTTGCTGGGGGCACTCGATAGCTTGCACGAGTCGGTTCGGCTGGCCGCGATTCGCTCGCTCGGCACTCTCCTGCGCGACCCCGAGATCGCCAAGGCGCTGAGCGCGAAGGTGCGCGACCGCATCGCGGACGATGTCGACAGCATCGACCTTCGGATGCGCAACGCGGCCACGGTCGCACTCGGCGCAAGCCCAAACGAAGCGTCCCGCGCGTTCCTCGCCGGAATTGTCAATGACGAGCATCGCGCGACGAGCCACCGCTTGTTGGCGTTGCGCATGCTGACGCGCCGCCAAGACGGAGCGTTGGATCGACTCGCGCCGAAGAATCCGCTCGTCAAGAGCGCTCGCGATTACCTCCGCGCCAAGAAGGCGCCCGCGACCAAGCACGACCCGGTCGCCGTCGCCATCAAGCTGAAGGACGGGGGCAAGATCGCCAAGACGACGCTCCTCGGCATGCAGGGGGACCGGATCCTGGCCCGCGCAACGGGTCGACTCGAATCGCTGGGCACGTTGCACCTGCCGCGCGCGGCCCTGGACGACATCCGTGGCCCGAAATCGGACAAGATCGCCAAGAGCTCCGGGGTCCAGCTCCTGTTGACCAGTGGCACACGAATCTCGATCCATGATTTGCAGCTAGACGCAGGCCAGGTGCGCGGCACGGCGCTCGGCCGTCCCGTGCGGTTTCCGGTCGCATCGGTGCGCGGGATTCTCCCGGACCCCAGCAAGGGGCGCGCCCTCGGAGGCAGCCGCAAACAC
>CAYSWE010000102.1:0-11848 GCA_964434515.1 uncultured Phycisphaerales bacterium
ATCGACGCATCGACGAACTCCGCAAGCTTCGGATTGGCGAACGCCGACAGGCAGGCCGCGTCGGCGTCCATGGCCGTTGGTTGCAGCAGAGCGAGGCGTTCGGCCAACGCCGCGGCAAGCTCGTCGGCGTGTGCCGGCACGAAGATCGACGACGCATTGATGCAGCTACGCCCGCCGTTCGCCACGATCGACTCGACGATCACATCGAGATACGAGCGCCACTCGCCGATGGCGTCCGCACCAATCACCACCTTGCTGCGACCGGGGCCGTGCACCTGCACGCTCGGGTCGTGGGCGTAGGCCGCGGTCGTCGAGGCGTCGCCAAAGAGCAGTGCGCGTCCGGCGCCGCCGAGGATGCTCGCCGCTCCTTCGTGATCGGTCGGATAGAAACTGAATGCCTCACGCGGGCAACCGGCGGCGAGGAAAGCCTGGATGATCCGAAACGGCGTCCACGGCTCCTCGCGACCGGGCTTGAGCACGACCGGCACGCCGAGCGCAATCGCCGGCATCCAGATCGAGTTGACCCCTGGCGAGTTGCTGGGCAGAACCACACCGAGCGCGCGGCCGGCGCGCGCATAGCAGACCGAAATGCCGCCATGCTCGCCGAAGCCATCGTCAACGACGCTCGGATCCATGCCACGCATGAGGCCACGCAGAATCGCCGGCATCTCGTCGAAGACGGTCCACACCTTCTGCGCATTCTTGCGACAAAGCGTGTGCGGCAGCCCACTGGTCTGGCTCAAGGCTGCGACGTAATCGCTGGGGGATTGGTCCACGCCGTCGCTGAGCGGCAGCGTCGCGTTGAGGAACAGTTCGCCGGCCGCCTTGCAGATCGCAAGCCTGCGGGCCATCGGAATCGCCCGCAGAGAGGCCGCCCGCTGTTCGAGCTTGCGCAGGTCGCGACGCACGAGACCAGCGTTCGCCTGGCTCACGGTTGCCAGGAGCGCGCCATCGCGAAAACCGCACAGCTCCTTCTGGTCGAGGCTCGTGTAGGGCTCGCCCGCACGCAGGATCTGGATGTGCGGAACCGCGCCCATCAGTAGACGCCTTCGACAATCACGTCGGTCGACGCAGCAAACGGGCGCACCTCGCCAACTCCGTCCCAAGGAAACTCTGGGCACGGTCGCCGCCGGATGGCCTCGTCGCGCTCGAGGAAGCGCGGCATGAAGAACTCCTGGGTCAACGTCGTGAGCTCGACCCGACCCACCGCATCATAGTCGACGGTGTTCTGCGGAACCTCCGGGTCGACGACGCGCAGCACGGCGCGCGGCTGGGGCGCGTAGTAGGTGATCGAGAAGCCATCCTCGCGCAGCGTCGGCTTGTGTGCCGCCAACCCCATCAGCGTGTTGCCATAGGTCGGCACGAAGGCGACCTCGCCCTCGAGCACCTCTTCCACGAGAAAGCGGGTCGTCTGCGGCGTCATCGTCGTGCCACCACAAAACACTCCGCGAATGCCAGCCCCAGGGATCGAGATGCGCTCGCTCAGCTCCTCGAGCAACTTCGGCGTGGTAAACAGCACGCTGACGTCGCGCTTGTCCAGGATGGCCACGGCCTGATCGATGACGTGTGCCATGTAGGCCAAGGCATGCTCCGTGTCGTTCGCCCGAATGAGCTTCTTGACCCAGCGAGGATCGAGATCGACGAAGTAGCACGACGAACCCCGATGGTTGGCCAGGTGCTCGATCGCCAAGCGCAGCCGCCGCGGCCCGGTCGGACCGATCATCAGCCAATAGCCGCCCCGCGGGAACGCATCCTCATCGAGCGTGGCGGAGAACGCCTCGTAGTCGTGCTTGTAGTCGTCCCAGCCAATGCGCTGCTTGGGCAGGCCCGTCGTTCCCCCGGTCTCGAAGATCGTGAACGGCCGGCCCACATACGCCCGGGGAATCCAGCGTTCGTGCGGCTCACTGCGCAGCAGCTCGCCGTCGAAGTTGGGGAAGCGCAGCAGGTCCTCGAACTGGCGCACTGCCGCGCACGGATCCCAGCCCGCAGCCGCGGCCCAATCGATCCAATGCGGCGTCCCGGTCTCCGGCGAAAAATGCCAGCGCACCATCTCGACAACGTGCGCATCGAGCGCTGCCTTGGCCGCCTCGGGAGTCTGATCCGCTGGCTTCATCGCACGCTCACTCGCGAGGTGGGAAAGAACTTGTCTTGCAGGTCTTGCGGTGGGGCTGGCGTCAGCAGCGTCACCACGACGAGGGCGAAGGAGGACGCTCCGAGGATCACTGTCACCGGCATCATCCCGGCGATGAGGAACTCGCCGCTCAGAGCGTCGCCAAGAAACCAAAACCAGAGCACGCCCACGGTCAAGACCGCCGCGATCACACCGTGCTTGTTGCTCCGCCTCCAATACACCGCCGCCAACACGATCGGAAACAAGCTCGCGAAGCCGGTGAAGCACCATACGCCGATCGGGAACACTCCACCGGGGCTCGTCAGTCCGATCAAGAACACGACCACCACCATCGCCAACACGAACAGGCGGCCGTAGAGGACCTTGGTCCGATCGCCGATCTCGCCGAGTCCAAGCCTTGAGCCGTAGCGCACGACAATGTCGTTGGTGAACAGGCTCCCCAGACAGAGAAACTGCGAATCCATGCTCGACATGATCGCGGCCAGGATGCCGGCACCGATCAAACCGCTGAGGACCTCGCCCGAGTGCTTGGCGACCATGATGCCGAGCACGGCATTCGGGTTCGTGTGGGCCGGCAACTCGGCGGCGGCCCAGATCCCGAGCAGGATGCAGGGCACCCAGGTGATGGCGATGAACAGCGGATGCGCCACCACGGTCAGCTTGAAGCTGCTTGCCTTCTTTGCGGTGAGCCAATGCTGGAACAGGTGTGGAAACATGCCGACCGACAGCGGAATGAAGCAGTAGGTCAAGAACTGCCCTTGACCCATCTGCTCGCCGCGCACGGCACGCTCGGCCGCGGCAGACGCCAACAGCCGGCGCGTCGCTTCGGCCGGCCCGCCGAGCTTGTCGGTGATCACGACAAACGCAACGATCCCCATGGCCATGAAGACCAGCGTCTGGAACGTGTTCGCCCAGGCCGTCGCGCGCATGCCACCGAAGAACACATAGATGAGCACGACCAAGCAAACGAACCCCATGCCAAACGCATACGGCACCGCGCCACGCGGGGCCTTGGCGATGAGCTCGCCGATGACCTTCTTCCACGCCGGCGTCGGCGGTGCGCCGTACATGCGGAACAGCTCACCGCGCCGCTTTGGGTGCAACGACCCGGTCAGAGTCAGAGTCCCGGTCGCGGCGTCATAGCGCAATCGGCGCTGCCACGCATCTGGGATGGTCAGCTTGGCGGGCGGCTCGGCAACCACGACCTGGGTCGTGCGATCGCGCATCGCGAACGTCTCCGGCGTCAATGCCTCGATCACGCGCCCGGACCCAACCACACCCATGAGGATATAGATGACCACGAAACCGACCATCAACGGAAACATCAAGAGGACGAGAGCGTCGGATCGGTAGCGGTCGCGAAAGAACGCGAGCTGCGTGACATAGCCGTGCTTCTTGCCGAGCGCCCAGACGCGTGCCCCGATCAGGAAGAAGCAAGCCGAGTGCACGAGGGCCGACCACGACGCCATCAGGCCATAGACGCCAATGCCCTTGCCAAACGCCCGCCCGGTGCTGCCGACCAGCGCGAACGCCGTCATCGTCGTGCCGAAAATCGACATGAGCAGCATGAAGGAACCGATTCCGCGGCTGGCGAGGAAGTAGTCGCCGGAGCTGCGCTTCAAGAAGCGCGTGCTGAAAACCGTCAGACACAAAAGCAGCGCCACGTAGCCGAGGATGATGCCAAACGTCACGAACCTGCCTCATCCGTCGGTTTGTCGTCGTCCAGCCCCGCAGGCCAGCAGAACCGGACCGCAAGCCACCAGGCGAACCCGGCGACGATCGAGATCGCCACGTGCCAGGCGAGCCCAATCGGCATGAAACCGAACACGAGCGGCTCCGCGTCGTTCCACCACCAAACGTCGTGGTGCAATACGGCGAGCGCAACTAGAAGAGCGACGACGACGAACTTCACGCGAGTCTCAGCGCCCCTCAGTCTTGGCCGGCTTGGCGATCGCAAACAGGTGCGTGTGCGTCGCGATATAGAGCACGCCGTTGGCAACGATTGGCGACGAGTAGATCGGCGACGTCATGTCGATCTCGACCACCTTGTCCTTGTCGTATTCCTTGGTCGCGGGGAGCACGGTCAGGAATCCATCTTCGGTCCCGACAAACACGTGACCATCGGCAACGAGCGTGGACCCCCAGATATGCGCGCTCGTGTCGTGAACCCAGTATTCCTTGCCAGTCTTGGCGTCGAGACAGTAGAGGAATCCCGAGTAGTCGGCCGCGAACAGCAAGCCGTCGACAATGGACATCGTCGACATCGACCGGTTGATCTTGCGGTACGACCAAACCTTCTTGCCGTGCGCGTCGATGCACGACAGGTTACCGGCGCCCTCGCCATGCTCGGGGTCCTGGCCAATCAACGCATAGACGTGCCCGTCCCAGACGACCGGCGTCGCGAGGACCTCGCTTGGCCCCTTGCGCGTCGCATAACGAATCTTCTTGCCGTTCCGCTCGCGATAGTCGGGCGGATTGCAATCGAACCGCCACGCCTCCTCGAGGACCATCAGGTCATCTTCCTTGCTCTTGACTGGCTCGGGCTTGAATGCGTAGACGCGCCCGTCCGGCCCACCGAAGATCGCCAGCTCGACCTTGTCGGTCTTCAGGTAGGCCGGCGAGCTCCAGTTGCTATGAAAGATCCTCTGGCTGCAGCCAGAGGCCTCTTCGCCGAGCAGCTTACCGGTCTTCTTGTCGAGCACGATCAGACTCGGTGCATTGGGCGCCGGAGTCTCGACGTGACCGTAGTCCACGCCGTTGGATGTCGACGTCCAGATCTTGTCACCGACGACAAGCACCGAACACGACGTGATGTTGTGCGGAAACACGCCGCACTCGTCGATCATGTTCGTGACCCAGATGATGTCGGCGTCGGTCTTGCCAAGCTGGATCGGCGGCTTGCCCGGGCCAGCCAGATACTTGCCCTCGTCCTTGTAGGGGCCATCGTTGCCGTTGGCCATGCCATGCACGTCGAGGCACATGATCTCGCAACGGTTGGTGGCGAGATAGACCCGATCGCCATCGACCGCAGGTGACGAGCAGATCCCGAGGAACTCCCAGTCGCTGACTTTACCCGTGCCGAGCTTCGGCACGTTGAGTTGCCACAGCAGCTTGCCGGTCGCCTCGTCGAAACAGTCAACACAGCTCCGATCGCCCTTGAAGCGCGGATCGCGCGGGCTCTCGTTGTTGGTGCCGACAAAGACTCGCCCGCCTGCGACCGTCGGGTTGCCATAGGATTGCGAGCCGAGCTTGGCGATCCACTTGACGTTCTTCGTCGTCTTGAAGTCGATCTGGTCTGTCGTGCCGATGAAGGTCCCGGCAACGAAGTTCGTCGGCAGACCATTCTTGGTGGCCGCTGCTGGCGCGACCATGTTGCGGGTCGCGTTGCGCCCCCACTGCGGCCAGTCGGTCCTAGCCCCGGCCGCGGCACCGGCTTGAGCAGCGACGACAGACGGCAAGGCGGCGAGCCCCAACACGGCAAGAACAGGAAACGCGCGTCGAGAATCAGTCATTCGGAGTCACGGAGATGTTGTCAAGGTAAACGCGGAACCGGGACTGCGGCGCAAATCCATAGATGCCCGGAGCACCGTGCGTGTGCATGTGCGGATAGGCCACTTCGAGGGTCCACTTCTCAGGCTCGTCCTCGGCGCGCGGCCAAGCCTTGGCGCGAATCCAGCCGGATCCGTCCTTGCTGACGTCGACCCGTGTCTTGAGCCGATACCAGGTCTTGGGCTTCCAGCGGAATTTCACACTCTCCTTGAGCAACTCGACGTTGGAAGTGATCTCGAGGCGCTGATAGTTGCCCTTGAGGGTCACAAGGAAGCGCTGATTGACAAGTCCCGCGGTCGACATCGTGCGCCGGTTCCCATCCGAGAGAATGTCGGCTTGGATCGTATAGTTGGACATCTCGGGGTAGCCGATGAAGCTCATGGTGCGCTGAAATAGGGGAATGGCAATGGTTTTGGCGAGCACGTTGCTGTCGCCAAGCTTGCGCACTTCCCACTTCTTCATCGCCCCTACCCAATAGCGTGGCGGGTGAGCAAACAGCACGCCCTTTTGTCGTGGGTGCGGCCGAAGCGACGTATGCTCGAAGTCGAGCAGATACGGCGCGGCGCGGACGATGCGCACGCGCGCGGTGGCGCCGAGCGCGCCACTCCGAACGCGGATCACCCCGGCCCAAGGCGCGGCCTCGGCGGGGATGTCGAGAGTTCCAGCAGCCATGCGAGTCCCCGGAGGCAGCCCTTGCCATTCGAGGTCGGCGCTGGGAATCTGCGGATCCTTGATGCGACCGTTGGCGTCCAGGCTGCGCACCGTGAAGCGCCGTTGCATACCGAGATGCAACACCGCATCGGCGGGAACCACCTGCAGCCGTACCGCGGCGCCGACCGCCGGTTGTGACGCCACACGCGTGACCTTCGCGGGGCGGGCCGGCGCTCTTCCGCCACCGAAGCAGTAGAGTTTCTCGGTCGTGTGCACGTAGACGCGGCCATGCGCGATCGCCGGCGCGGCCAGGCAGTTCCCCTCGAGATCGAGCTCCTGCAGCCGCTCGGCGCCGGCATCGGTGGGCCGGATGACGAAGAACTTGCCGTTGTTCATCGGAACATAGAGCCGCCCGTCACACCACGCGGGCGAGGCATGGATTTGATCCGGAGCCAGCTTTTCCTGCCACAGGACCTTGCC
Organism: uncultured Phycisphaerales bacterium; assembly: GCA_964434515.1. Classification (GTDB taxonomy): domain Bacteria; phylum Planctomycetota; class UBA1135; order UBA1135; genus CAYSWE01. The sequence continues at coordinate 6,812 of CAYSWE010000102.1, forward strand.
GGTGTCGGCATCCACCGAACACAGTTCTCCGGTATGCACGGTGACGTAGACGCGGTTGTCGACGAGCACCGGCGAACTCGTGAACACGGCCAAATCGTTGCGCCAGATCTCACTCTTCGCATCGAGCTTCAGCTCCGGAGCGCCCGGCTTGACCGTCTGGACCCGACGCAGCGCGACCATGCGACCGATCGTCGAGTTGTCGAGGTTCTCGCGACCGTGCACCGCGATCACGCGATCCTTGTACAGCAGCGCACTGGAGTTGATCCCGCCAATCGACATCTGGAACTTCCACACCGGGTCCCCGGTTCGCACGTCCACGCAGACCAGGTTCCCGCCGCCGAGGCCGGCATACAGCACGCGGCGCCCGTTCTCGGTCGTGACGACCGGAAACGAAAACGAGCTATCGCGCGGGCGGCCGCCGGGCGTGCAGCTCCAAACGCAAACTCCGCGCTTCTTGTCGAACGCATAGAACCGATCCCGAGCCGGTGCGTACTTGCCCCAGCTGGTCGAGATGACGTGCACGATGACCAAGTCACCATCGACCAGCGGCGCGCCGGTGCGACCGTTGGGAAACGTCAGGCGTCCGTATTCGGACATCATCGCCCGTTGCCACACGAGCTTGCCGTCGGCGGTGAAACAGCTCAGGAGGCCCGCCGTGCTCAGGTGATAGACATTGCCAGTCTCAGGATCGATGGTCGGGCTCCCGAGACTGAAACGGTAGTAGATGACGTCGGTCAAAAAGTCGCTGAAGCGATGCTCCCAGAGGATCCTGCCGGTCGCGGCATCGAGGCAAAGCAAACGCTCTTGCAGCTCCTTGCCCTCGCCCGAGTAGCCCAGGCAATAGACGCGGTCGCCAGCGATGACCGGCGTCCCCCGCCCTGCGATGTTCAGCGTCCACGAGCCCGGACCGTCGCTAGCGAGGGTGGCCGGCAGACCGCGCTCGAGCGAGGTCCCGTTCTGCTGTGGTCCGCGCCAGCTGAGCCAGTTTTGGCCCGGATCGAGTTTGTGCTCCCCTTGACCACGAACCAGCGGAACGGCGACAACCAGCGCAGCCGCACAAACCAGGGACGAAAGAACTGTCGGCGCCATCATCTCTCCTGCGAGATCGTGACCGTTCGCGAACTCGACGTGAGCGTTGCATACGTGCGCCCGCCGGCGCGCGTGAGAAAAGGCCGCAGAGTATACCGCACGACTGCACGGCCCCGGCCGCCGAGACCGGCAGCGGCCAGCGTTGCGCCGCAAGCGCGGGAGATCTCCTGCCCGAGAAAGCATGGCATGAACCAGAAGCGCGATATACCGTCCTTCGCCACATCTCTCGAACCCAAGGGTCGCCAGGGAAGCCTATGACCGAAGCCACACTATGCGCGAGCCTCATGCTCGCACTCGTTTTCTCGTCGTGCGCATCGTCGGTTCGACCGACACAAGATCCGTCCGTCGCGAACGACGAATCGCCGGACCAGAGCGAGGTCCGAAAGCCCCAACCGCCGGTGATCGTCACGGCTCGCCGGCGCGCCGAGAGCATCCAAGACGTGCCGCAGACCATCACCGCGATCGCCCCATCGCGGATCGGCGATGGCGGAGCCACGAACATCAAGGAAGCCGCGCGCTACGTTCCGAACATGCTGGTGCCCGAGTTCTCGTCGCGACGGCTCAGCTTTCCGTATGTGCGCGGCATCGGCTCCGGGCAAGGTGACCCCGCGGTCGCCACATTCATCGACGGCGTGCCGCAGCTCACGACCAGCAGCACCAACATTCCGCTCGTTGATGTCGAGCGAATCGAGTTTCTGCGCGGCCCGGAGGGCGTGCTCTATGGCCGAAACACCATCGGCGGCGCGATCCACATTCTCACGCGAACACCATCCGACGCAACGCGCATCGGCGGGGGACTGAGCTACGGCCGGTTCAACCAAGTCCGCGGCGACGTCACGTTCGAAACACCCCTCGTTGCGAACGAGTTGTTCCTGAGCGCGAGCGTCCAACACGCAGAGCGCGACGGCTACACCAAGAACGACTTCACCGGCAACGACGTCGACTCGCGCGATAGTTGGTTCGGTCGCGGGCAGCTCTACTGGACGCCGGATGACGTCAACGAGTTCAAGTTCGCGATCTACGGTCAGCGCGCCCGTGACGGCGGCTTCGTGCTCTCGGACCTCGGCGGGCTCAAGTCGCGCCCGCACCGCATCAACCAGGACTTCGAAGGCGACGTCGACCGTGACATCGTCGCGCCGTCCCTTACATGGAAGCACAGCGCCGACGACTTCGAACTGACCTCGATCACCGGCGTGCAGGACTGGAGCATCCACGAGTCCGCGGACTTCGACTTCATGGCGATCGACGGAATCCGCCGCTTCACCGACGAAGACCAGACCTACGGCTACCAGGAATTCCGCGCAGCTTCGCCGGACGACCAGCCGATCGACCTGGGTGAGGGCCGAACCTTGCGCTGGCTCGCCGGGATCAGCGGATTTGTCAGCAGCTCCAAACGCAGCGCCGCGAATGTGTTCCGTCCCGCGGGAGCTGGGATTCTGTTTCCGCCGAGTCGTGTCGGCACCGATCGCGCGTCCGGTTCGTTCGACGACCACGCGTTTGCGCTGTTCGGCCAGGTCACGATCGGCCTCGCCGAGGGCCTCGAGGTGACCGGCGCACTGCGCTACGACTACGAGTCCAAAGAAGCCGACGCGCGACGCACGTTTAAGAGTGGCGCGTTCACGGTGCCGACCGGGGCGTTCAAGCAGCGCGAGCGCTTCGACGAGTTCATGCCGCGCGCCAGCATCGCCTACCGTTACTCGGAATCGGTGCTTGGCTACGGACTGGTCGCGCGGGGCTTCAAGGCCGGTGGGTTCAACCTGACGGCCCCCTCGGCGGGCCTCAATGCCTTTCGTCCGGAGACCAGCTGGACCTACGAGCTCGGCGTCAAAACGGACTGGTGGGACAAGCGCGTTCGCGCCAACGCCTCGGTGTTCTTCGTGCGCTGGGAAGACATGCAGCTGAGCCAGTTCGACCGCAACTCGGGTGGCTACATCGCCAACGCCGGCCGGTCCGAGAGTCGGGGTGTCGAGGTGGAGCTGTCCGCCACGCCCTACAAAGGACTGGATGTTTTCGCTGGCTTCGGGGCCCTCGACACTGAGTTCAAACGCTTCGTGGACTCGTTCGGCCAAGACGTCCGCGGCAAGGATCTGCCGTTCGCGCCCAAGACGACGCTAAGCCTCGGCGCCGAGTATTCTCGCGAAGTCAGCGACACCATCTCGGTCTTTGCACGCGCGGAATACTTCCACGTCGGCAAGTTCTACTACGACGCCGGGAACCTTGGCAGCGAGCGCTACGAGCTAGCCAACTTCCGGCTGGGGATCGGTGGCCACCGCTGGCGCGTTTTCGGCTGGATCCGCAACGCCTTCGACGAGCGCTACTCACCGGTTGCGTTCCAGCCGAATCCCGCCAACCCCAGCCAGTTCGTCGGGGAAAACGCCGCACCGGAGACCTACGGATTTTCGGTCCGGCTGACATTCTGACCAAACACGCCTAACAAATGGTGCGCGTGCTGCGTTGGTTGGCAAAAGGATCACACGGAGGACCTCGCATGAAGCACCCAACTCTCGATGACTCCTGGCGCTGGGCAACGAGCGCATGCGCCGCGGTTTTCGTAGCCGCACTCGCCCCGGTTGCCGCGGCACAGGCAGCGACACAGGCGACCGCAGCACCGCAGGATCGGACCGCCAACTGGCCCAACTGGCGCGGCCCCAACCATGATGGCGTGTCGCGCGCCAAAGGCCTGGCGGACCAGGGCAAGCCTGAGCCGCTTTGGTTCACTAACGTCGGCAACGGCTACTCCTGTGCATCGATCGTCGACGGCAAGCTCTACACGATCGGACACGATCCGGAGAAGCAGCGAGACACGGTGTTCTGCCTCGATGCCAAGACCGGCTTCGACGTTTGGACCTATGACTTCCCATCGGCGACCATGGCGCGGATGCACGGCGGCGGATCCCAGTCGACTGTCACCGTGGATGGCGACGCCGTGTTCGTCACCAATCGCGAGGGCAAGTCGTTCTGCCTCGATGCCGCCGCCGGAACGCTGCGCTGGACCAGGGATCTCGCAAAGGACCACGGCCTGCGGGTGTCGCGCTGGGGTTTCTCGGCATCCCCCTACCTGCTCGGCAATCGCGTGATCGTCAATGCCGACCGGACGCTCGCGCTCGACAAGAAGACCGGTAAGACACTCTGGAAGACGAAAAACTACGGGGATTCGTATGCGACGCCGTCCGTGGTCGAAGTCGACGGTCATCCCTGCCTTGCGGTATTCAACGCTACCGGGCTGATTCTCCTGGATCCCGATTCGGGTGCGGAGCTGGCCGTGCACGACTGGAACATGCGGCGCGGCGTCAACGCCGCCACGCCGGTGTCCATCGGCAACAAACTGTTCATCTCGTCGGGCTACAACAAGGGCGGCGCCATGCTCGAAGCCAGCACCGACAAACTGAAGCTCTTGTGGGAAAGCAAGGTCATGCGCACGCAGATGTCGGGCTGTGTGCTGTTCGAGAATCACCTGTACGGCTTCGACGAGTCGACGATGAAGTGCCTCGACCTCGACGGCAACGTTCAGTGGGCCAAGCGCGGTTACGGCAAGGGCGCGTTCATGATCGCCGACGGCAAGCTCGTGATCCTCTCCTCGCGCGGCGACCTCGTGATCGCCGAGGCCAAGCCGACCGGATTTCGCGAACTCTCCCGCACGCATGTCCTCGACGATGGCGTCTATTGGACCAGTCCCACGGTGTGGAACGGGCTCATCTACTGCCGCAACAGTCTCGGCGACCTGGTCTGCATCGATCACCGCGAGTCGAAGTAGCCGCGGCTCGAAGGTAGACTGTCCGAGTGAGTTCACGATTGCAGACCTTGGCTGGCTCCGCGCTGCTGCACACAGGCTTCGTCGCAGCAGCGGTCGGCGTGGGCTGGTCCGCGCGAGCGGACAGGCCTGCCGCACAGATCATCGTCAGCTTCGAACAGGACGAACTCTCCGCGTCGCTACCGGCAGAACCCTCG